>CALESE010000187.1 GCA_937907205.1 uncultured Romboutsia sp.
TTATAGTATTGAAATATAAAAATTACTAACTTTTCTAAGTACGATTACTATATAAAGTAACTTTAATGTCAATATATTTAAATTTATTGGATATGCTATTTTACCTAATACGTTCATTGCTACACCTATTAAAAAGGCAAAGAAGTATTGCCATCATTTTAATAGATTATGTAAATCCACTTTTCCTATATAAAAACGCATACAAACTCTATTATACATTATTATTTTAATTTTTTACAGATTTAATTAAATATCTTGTATTAAAATTCATTAATTTATAATCATAGTTTATTAACTTAAATTTTTATTTAAAATTATGTAGTTTTAAATTTACTTATAAAAATAAGGCATATAAAAACATATACCTTATCTTTGTATAATTTTATTATTTTTTAAAACGGTAATATTTCTTCCTCTAGATCAATTTTTTTAGTTAAATCTTCAAATAATTCTTTAGAATTATAATACTTATCTTTATTTATAGATTTATTCTCTATGTATTTGAAACTATTAATTTGTATTTTTGTTATGCTTTTGTACTTACCCTCATCTGTCGAATAACTTTCTACTCTAATGCTACCCTCAACTAATACAAATATTCCTTTTTTTAATCTAGGTGCGAATGCCTGTGCTCTATTTCCCCAAATTTCTAGATTAATAAAATCTGTGACTTTCTCAGAATTATTACCTCTATAATCTCTATCTATAGCTAAAGTAAATCTAGCTCTTGCGACTTGAGAATCTCCAACGAAATCTAATTCTACATCTTTAGTTAGCCTTCCACCTAAAACAACATTATTCATATATATCATCCTTTAGTATTATATTTTAGTAAGATTATTGACAATAAAAATTTATATAATACAGATTTATAAGTATTTATCTTATAAATAAAAATTTCATAGATTATCTATATTTTTTGAATAACCATAGTTTATTTAACCATAAAAAAGGAATGCATTTGCATCCCTTTTCTATCTTTTATTTTCATTTATATTTCTGATATTAAATATTCTAAAAGATTTACCTTCTATATTTATATTAAATATATTATCTTCTTTGTATATATTTTCTACATATTTTTTTACGCTATAGTTTATATCAATTTCTTCTAATATATTCTCTGATATATTTAGATTTATATTTTGCTTATTTTCATCTCTATTTATTAGTATTAAAATTTTATCATCTAAATCATTATATCTAATTAAAGAAAATACATTTTCATTTTTTGTATCTAAAAATTTACTTTCTCCATTTTTTAAAACAGTTAGCTTATTTCTTAAATTAATAATATTCTTATAAAACTCTATCATATCCTCATCTTCATTATTCCAAGGATATGTTCTTCTATTATCTGGATCAGTTCCTCCACAAATACCAGCTTCATCTCCATAATAAATATATGGTACTCCTTCAAAAATCATTTGAAGTGATACAGCTAATTTAACCATATTTTTATCTTCATTTAGCTCACTTTTTATTCTTTTAACATCATGACTTCCTATCAAATTCAAATTTGATTTAAAAGCTTCTTTTGGATAATTTTCCTTTATAGTCATAAATCTATTATTAAGTTGTGTAGAAGTTATATTCCTATTAAAAAAATCTAATATATTCTTCCTAAATGGGTAACCCATAACAGAATCTAATTGATCTCCTAATAAATAGCTTCGTCTTTCATTATAACTTATTTTATTAGATGCATCCTCCCATACTTCACCTGTTAATATAGAGTCGCTATCTATATTTTTAAGCTCTCTTCTTAACGTCTTTATAAATTCAGTTGGAAGTTCATCTGCTACATCTAATCTCCAACCTTTAACACCCATTTCTGTCCATTTTTTTATAACACTATCCTCATCTCTAATTATATAGTCCATGTAGCTTAGCTCTGTTTCATTTACATTTGGTAAAGACTTAACTCCCCACCAACATTTATAATCTTCAGGAAAATTTTCAAAATTATACCATGAACTATACTTTGAGTCTTTAGATTGATATGCACCAACTTCATCATATCTTCCATATTTGTTAAAATAAATACTATCTGCACCTGTATGGCTAAATACTCCATCAAGTACTATATTTATACCTTTTTTCTCTGCTTTTTTTATTAAATCTTCAAATATCTCTTCATCACCAAACATTGGATCTATTTTTTTATAATCTCCTGTATCATACTTATGATTACTACTTGCTTCAAATATTGGACTTAAATATAGTATACTTACACCAAGTTTTTTAAGATATCCTAATTTATCTATAATTCCTTTAAGGTTTCCTCCATGAAAATCCCATCTTATGATATCTCCATTTGAATCTTTTATATACATTGGTTTATCATTCCAATTTCCATATATAAAACTATTTTCTTTTGGATTACTTGGCTTTTTTGTCTTATTTCCGTTATTAAATCTATCTACAAATATTTGATATACTATGCCTTCTTTATACCATGATGGAACTTTGTAGTCCTCATATACTGTAATCTGATATTTATTTATTTCTTGATATGAATATTCTCTAGAGCTTCCATCTTCTTCATTCTTGCCATAAAAATATTTATTATTATTTCCTTCTAATTCGACTTCAAAATAGTAAAAATATAAACCTGGATCATTAAATGGTCCATATTCCCCTTTAAAATACTTTTTACTTTCTCTTATCAAATTAATTCTACTTATTTCTACATCTTCTTTTAATATTACCCAGGCAATATTCGATATATTATACTCTTCATTTGCCTGTACTGATATTCTCATTTCTTGATTTATATTTAAGGCTCCAAAAGGAGCCTTATCTTCCCAAGAATTATACTTTATTATATTCCCCATTTTTCTCACATCCTCTAAACCATATATCTTCTGCATATTCTAATATAGTTCTATCTGAAGAAAATATTCCTGAGTTTGCTATATTTATTAAAGACATTTGATTCCACTTATCTTTTTGTTTATATAAATTTTCTAACTTATGCTGTGCCTCTATATAGTTTTCCATATCTCTTAATACAAAATATTCATCATTATATGTTATTAATGAATCATATATTTCTCTACCTTCTTTTTCTATGTTAGGTATAAATCCATTTATAAGATCATCTACAACTCTTTTTATTTTTCTATTTGAATTATATAAATCTAGAGCTGAATATCCTCCATATTTATTGTAATCTAAAACCTGTTTAGCACTTAATCCAAATAAAATCATATTTTCATCGCCAACTTGATCATGTATCTCTATATTAGCACCATCTAAAGTAGCTATAGTTATAGCTCCATTCATCATAAACTTCATATTACTTGTTCCAGATGCTTCTTTCGTAGTTGTTGATATTTGCTCACTTACATTTGCTGCAGGTATTATAATTTCAGCTAATGATACACTATAATTTTCTAGAAATACTACCTTTATTTTATCATTAACATTTTTATCATTATTTATTTTTTCTGCAACTGAGTTGATGAATTTAATTATAGATTTTGCTAAATGATACCCAGGTGCTGCCTTAGCCCCAAATATAAATGTCCTAGGTTCAATTTCAAGTGTAGGATTTTCTAATAATTCATGATATAGGTGAAGTATATGAAATACGTTTAAGAGTTGTCTTTTGTATGCATGAAGTCTTTTTATTTGAACATCAAATATAGAATGTGGATTTACTTCTATATTGTATTTATCTTTTATAAAACAAGCTAATTTCTTTTTATTTTCTAATTTTATTTCTTCAAGAGACTTTAATACTTCTAAATTATCTTTATAAGCTTCTAACTGTACTAATTTAGTAGTATCTTTTTTCCATTCGCTTCCTATCAAGCTAGTTATAAGTTCTGTCAATTTAGGATTGCAACTCATAACCCACCTTCTATGAGCTATACCATTAGTTTTATTGTTAAACTTTTCCGGTTCATCTTCATAAAAATCTTTTAATACTTCATGTTTTAGTATTTCTGTATGAAGAGCTGCAACACCATTTACACTGTGACTTCCTATTATACATAAGTTAGCCATATTTATATTTTCACAGTTTATAATTCTCATGTTTTGTGTTTTATTTCCATTATAATATTTATCATTTAGATAAATATTATATCTTCTGTTTATTTCTTCTATTATCATATAAACTCTAGGTAATAACTTTCTCATCATATCTAACGGCCATTTTTCCATAGCTTCAGCCATTATAGTATGATTTGTATAAGATATAGTATTTTTAGTTATATCCCAAGCCTCATCCCAAGATAATCCTTCTTCATCTAATAATATTCTCATAAGTTCTGGTATACAAAGTGTTGGGTGTGTATCATTAATATGAATAGCTACACTTTTAGGTAAATCTAATATATTAGATTTATGTTTTTTAAACTTTCTTATTATATCTTGTATTCCTGCACTTACGAAGAAATATTCTTGCTTTAATCTAAGTAATCTACCTGCATAGTTTGAATCATTAGGATATAACACCTGTGATATTTCTTCTGCATAATATTTATATTGTAATGCATCATCGTAACTTCCAGAATAATTTCTTGCATTATAAGATATTGGACCAAAATCTCTTTTTAGTACATCACTCTTAAATAATCTAAGTGTATTTATAAATTCATTTTGATATCCTATAATTGGTATATCATATGGCATAGCCATAACTGGTATATAATTCTTATGGATTACTTTTAACCTATTATCTTCTTCAACTAACGATACGTCACCTTCAAATTTTACAACTACAGCTTTATTAGGTCTAACTGTTTCCCATATATACTGACCTTGATTTAACCAGTTATCAGGTACTTCTACCTGATAACCGTTAACAAATTTTTGTTCAAATAATCCATATTTGTATCTTATACCGTAACCATGACCACTAATATTTAGGGATGCCATAGAATCTAAAAAGCATGCAGCAAGTCTTCCTAATCCACCATTTCCTAATGCAGGATCTCTTTCTTCATCTACTAAATCATCTAAATCAATATTTAGTTCTTTCAATCCTTCTCTAATTGTATCCTCTAAATCTAAATTTAATAGATTAGACTTTAGCTGTCTTCCCATTAAAAACTCTATACAAAAATAATATACTTCTTTTTGACAACTTATTTTTGTTTCTACCCACTTCTTAGAAATTATATCTTTTATTACGCTACACAAAACATTTAGTAATTCTTCTTTACTAGCATCACTTATGCTTTGAGCATAAATACTATACATTTTAGATTCAAATTGCTCTTTAAAGTTTTTCTTACTAATTCTGACCAAAGTTATATCACTCCTTTAATCTAGTATATCTTTATAAGCTTTTATATACTCTTTCGCCGACTTATTCCAGCTACTATCAGTTTTCATTGCACTAAATATTAAATTGTTCCAAGTGCTTTTATCTTTATAAACTGATACTGCTTCCTTTATACAATATAACATTTCATGAGCATTGTAATTTGCAAATGTAAACCCATTTCCTTCACCAGTATATTTATTATATGGTTTTACTGTATCTTTTAGACCGCCAGTTTCTCTAACTACAGGTATTGTTCCATATCTCATCGCTAACATTTGACCTATTCCACATGGTTCAAATAGAGATGGCATCAAGAATATATCACTAGATGCATATATTTGTTGGGCCAATGCACTGTCAAAAGTTATTCTTGCAGAAACTTTATTTGGAAAATGTGAATCATAATAGTTAAACATTGATTGATATTGATGTTCTCCTGTTCCTAATACAACAATTTGTAAATTTTCCCTCATAAGTTCTGGCATAATATAAGATATTAAATCTAATCCTTTTTGTGATACTAATCTAGATACTATACCTATAAGCGCTACATCTGGATTTACCTCTAAACCTAATAACTCTTGTAATTTTAGTTTATTTTCAACTTTTTTATCTATATTTTTTATATCAAAATTAACGAATATATCTTTATCTGTTTCTGGATTATTTAAGTCATAATCTATCCCATTTAGTATACCTTTTAATTTATATGAATTATGTCTTAACAATCCATCTAAACTTTCTCCATAAAATTCTGTTTGTATTTCATTAGTATATGTAGGGCTTACAGTTGTAACCATATCACTAAATACAATACCTGATTTCATAAAACTTACTCCACCAAAATATTCTACATCTCCATTTTCAAGGTATTTGTATGGAAGATCCAATACATCTCCTAATACATCTCTTGAAAACACTCCTTGGTATTGGAGATTATGAATTGTATAAATAGTCTTTATATCTTTATATCTTTGGTCATGACTATATTTTTCTTTCATCAACAATGGTACCATACCAGTATGCCAATCATTTAAATTTAATACATCCGGATAAAAGTCAATAATTGACATTACTTTTAGTATAGCATTGCTAAAGAATGTATATCTTTCTGCATCATCATCATATCCATAAAGATATGTAAGCTCTCCTTCTCTTTTGAAATAATATTCATTATCTATAAAGTAAAACTTAACATCATCTAGTTCCATTTCTAATAATCCACAGTATTGATTTCTCCATCCAACATTAACATTAAATACTGCAACTTCTTTTAACTTTTCTTTTAGATAATTTGGCATTGTAGAGTACTTTGGAAGTATTACTCTAATATCAACACCTTCTTTTTTTAATGCTTTAGGTAATGCATATGCTACATCGCCTAATCCCCCAGTTTTAGCAAATGGCCAACATTCTGACGTTGCATAAAGAACTTTCACTAAAAATTCCCCCCAAATCTAGATACTTATATTTTTTTCTATAACTATAGGATAATTTTCATTTCCTTTTAATTCTTTTCCTTCTCCAATTATTATGTTTTTATCAAATATTACATTTTTTAAATCTACATCTTTATCTATTGTACAGTTTTGCATTACTATACAATTTTCTAAATTAGCACCTTCTTTTACATGTACTTTTCTAAATATTATACTATTTTTTACATTTCCCTCTATAACACAACCAGTAGCTATAAATGAATTTTCTACATTAGCTGTATCTGTGTATATAGCTGGTGATTCATTTTTTTCTTTAGTTAATATTCTTCTATCTGAATATAGTAATTCTTTTGCTATATCTAAATCTAATAAATCTTTACTCATTTCAAAATATGCTTGAGTTGTTTTTAAACATTTTAAGTACCCCTTATACTCATAAGAACCTACTTTAAGCTCTTTAACTTGTTCAGATATGTAATCTTCTAAATATAAATACTCCCCTGTGTTGCTTAACATATATATAGTTTTTATAAAATCTTCTCTTTTCATTATATACATTTCCATCCATATATTAGCTTCAGAGAATACACCTAGATTACTACCTATATTTACAACTCTATCATTATCTAATACTAAAGTTAAATTACCATCAAAATCTTCATTTGCATTATCTATTTTTTTGTATAACATCGTTATATCATTTTTAGATCTTATATGATATTTTATAGCCTCACTATAATCAATATTGCACATCATATAACTTGGAGATATTAATATATACTCTTCTTCACTTTTCTCTATATAACCTATATTGCATAATATATTATATATATCTCCTTTTCTATATGGATATCTATTTTGGTCTTCTGTATCTTCTGGACTAAATATTGATAAACCACCTTTTTTTCTACTTAAATCCCAATCTTTCCCACTTCCTATATGATCTGTTAAAGATCTGTATTTTTCTTTTGAATAAATTCCTATATTAGTTATTCCTGAATTAACCATGTTAGACAAAGTAAAGTCTATAACTCTGTATCTTCCACCTATTGGTGTAGATGCTAAAGGTCTACCATAATTTAACTTATCCATAGTTGGCTCACCTTTTTTATTTAAATTTATTAACCCCATACATTTATTTATCATCTTATAGACCCCCCTCTAACACAGCTTCTGCTTTTACTCTTTCATATTCAGAAACTACATTTATTTCATTTGTATCATTTTTTATAATTGCATTATCCTCTATGATTGCACCTTCTCCTATCATAGCCTTTTCTATAATTACATTTTTACCTATTTTTGCATTTGGCATTATAACGGAATCTTTTACTATACTGCCTTCCCCTACTTCAACTCCATGAGATAAAACTGAATGATTTATTTCACCAAGTACTATACAACCATCAGCTATCATAGAATCATTTAAATTAGCATTCTTACCTACATATTGTGGTGGCATAGCCTTAGTATTTGTGTAAATTCTCCATCTATTATCATTTAAATCTAAAGATTCTTTTGAATTTATAAGATCCATATTAGCTTCCCATAAACTATCTATAGTACCTACATCTCTCCAGTATCCACTAAATGGATATGCAAACATACCTACATTATCTTCTAACATTTTAGGTAGTAAATTTTTACCGAAGTCATCATAACTTGCTCCATTATTTTCAATTTGCATAAAGTATTCTTTTAAAACTTTCCAATCAAATATATAAACTCCCATAGATGCTAGATTACTCTTTGGATTTGCTGGCTTTTCATCAAATTCGTATATACTTCCGTCATCATTTGTATTCATTATTCCAAATCTTGATGCATCTTCCCATGGTACTTCCATTACTGCTATTGTAACATTTGCGCCTCTTTCTTTATGATATGATAACATTTTATTGTAATCCATTTTATATATATGATCACCTGATAATACCAATACATATTCAGGATTATAGCTATCTATAAAATCCATATTTTGATATATAGCATGAGCTGTTCCATTATACCAATTTCCTTCTATTTCATTCATATAAGGCTGTAATACATATACTCCACCATTTATTCTATCTAAATCCCAATGGCTTCCCATACCAATATGAGTATTTAAAATTAAAGGTCTATACTGAGTTAATACTCCTACTGTATCAATACCAGAATTTGAACAGTTACTTAAAACAAAATCTATTATTCTATACTTTCCCCCAAATGATACTGCTGGCTTTGCAATTCTTTTTGTAAATACCCCAAGTCTTGATCCTTGACCACCTGCTAAAATCATAGCTAACATTTCTTTTTTCACTGACTTTCCCCCTTATTAAAACATAAAGATTATATATATTTATAATTCTTTTATTTCTATTTTTTTATTTTTATGTAATTCTTCGCTACTCTCTTTTCCACCTATAAAAACCTTTTTATCTTCGGATATAAAGTATTCATCAACAAGTATATCCTTACCCTTTATAAAAATTGCACCTAAAGGAGGTACTTTTATATTTATATGATAATTTTTATTATGCCATTTTTCATTTTTAGATACTAATTCTGATTCTTTCATAACTTGATTTGATCCCCAATATTTTTTGTCATCTGAATTAAATACTTCTTGATATGTCCCTGGATATGGTACTCCTACTTTATAGTCATAGTATACAACTGGTGTGAAATTAATTACTGCTATTACAAAATCCTTTGGATTTTTACCTTTTCTCATAAGAACTATTATACTTTGATCATTATTATGAGGATCTATAAAATCAAATCCTTCATAACTATTATCTATCTCGTACATAGCCTTCTCATTTTTATAAAAATGATTTAAATCTTTTATATATTCTTGCATTTTAATGTGTGGTTCATATTCTAATAGTTCCCACTCCAATCCATATGCATATCTCCATTCTAATCCTTGAGCAAATTCAGATCCCATAAATAAAAGTTTTTTGCCTGGATGAATCATATAATATGCATATAAAGTTCTAAGATTTGCAAATTTTTGCCATGGATCACCTGGCATTTTATCTAATAATGATTTTTTACCATGAACAACTTCATCATGTGATAATGGTAATATAAAATTTTCTGAAAATGCATACATAAATGAAAATGTTATTAAATCATGATGATATTTTTTATATATAGGATCCATTTCCATATATTTTAAAGTATCATTCATCCATCCCATATTCCATTTATATGTAAATCCTAATGCTCCTGAATATGTTGGTCCTGTTACCATAGGCCAAGATGTTGATTCCTCTGCAATTATAAGAGGATTTTCTATATATCTGTATATTATTTCAGTAAACCTTTTTAGAAAATCTATTGCTTCTAAGTTCTCTCTTCCACCGTATTTATTTGGTTTCCACTGACCTATATCATAATCTAAATACAACATACTTGAAACTGCATCAACTCGTATTCCATCTATATGAAACTCATTAAACCAGTACATTACATTTGATATTAAAAAACTATTTACTTCCGGCTTACCTAAGTCAAAATGAGCTGTTCCCCATCCTACATTTTCAGCTTTTAATGGATCACTGTATTCATATTGAGATGACCCATCAAATTTATATAATCCATGTTCATCTTTACAGAAATGGCTATATGCAAAATCTAATATTACTCCTATATTACTTTTATGACACTTATCTACAAATGCCTTAAACTCATCTGGTGTTCCATGCCTACTTGTAACACTATAGTATCCAACTGTTTGATATCCCCATGATTCATCTAAAGGGTGTTCTGTTATTGGCATTATTTCTATATGTGTATATCCCATATCTTTTACATAGTCCACCATCTCGTAAAGTTCTTTGAATGAAAAATATTCTCCATCCCATTTCCTTTTCCAGGAACCTAAATTAACTTCATAAATATTCAATGGTTTATTGTTTGGATTATTATCCTTTTTGCTTTTTTGCCACTTACTATCTTTCCATTTATAATTTAGATCTTCGTAGACTATAGATGCTGTTTCAGGTCTTTTTTGCGAATAATTAGCGTATGGATCTGACTTTAAGCGACTAATATTATCACATCCAATAACATTATATTTATATGCTTGGCCTATTATTACATCTTTTATAAAAATATTCCAAATTCCACTATTATTGATATTATTCATTGGATGTGATTTATTATTCCAATTATTAAACTCTCCAACCAAATATACTTCTTTAGCATTTGGTGCCCATACTGTAAAGCTTACTCCTTTATTTTTTTCATATGTAGTTATATGGCTACCCATAAATTTGTAACTATCATATGATTGTCCTTTTTTAAATTTTTTGATATTTTCTTCGCTAATGAGATCTTCATACTTAGTTGTTTTATTATATTCCATATGTAAAATCTCCTCTCCTTATTGATATGCCATATAGTTATTAATTATATCGTAAAACATACATTATTTTACGAATAACTTTCAGAAAAATTCGGATAATTTTTTATATTTTTTGATATTTTCTTTTATTATTTTTTATTAATATATTTTGTGTTTGTAAAATATATTAATAAAAAATATATATAAAAATATTATAAAATTTTTCTTAATATATAATTTTAATAATATAGCTTTATAAAAGATAGATTG
>CALESE010000188.1 GCA_937907205.1 uncultured Romboutsia sp.
TTGCCATAGGAATTCCATCCAATCTGAATCTACCAATAGACTTATTGCCAGAAGCAATCTTACGTTCACCTTGCAATACATTTACTTCAACCATAGGTTGGTTATCCATAGATGTAGTGAATACCTGCTTCTTTTGACATGGAATTGTTGTATTTGCTTCAACAATAGGTGCCATCATATCTCCCTTAGTTTCGATACCTAATGACAATGGGGTAACATCAAGAAGCAATAAGTCACCAGTAGAATTACCAGCAAGAATATCAGCTTGCTTAGCGGCACCTAATGCAACTGCTTCATCTGGATTTACAGACTGGTTCAATGGCTTATTGAATTCCTTCTTCAATGCCTCTTGCAATGATGGAATACGAGTTGTACCACCTACAAGCAAGATACAATCAATATCATCATACTTCTTACCAGCTTTCTCTACAGCGATCTTTGCCTTTTCGACAGTACGGTCATTTAAATTCTTTACAAAAGATTCAAACTTAGCACGAGAAAGTGTCATAGCAAGATTTAATGGTGCACCATCTTTCATAGAAATATATGGAAGATTAATCTCTGTCTGTGTTGAACTTGACAATTCAATCTTTGCTTTTTCTGCAGATTCTACTACACGAGCATAAGCCATATTGTCTTTTGTCAAATCAACATCATCTGACTTCTTGAATTCATCAACTACCCACTTTACAATAGCATCATCATAGTCTTTACCTCCAAGATATACATCACCATTTGATGCAAGTACTTCAGCCATACCATCTGACAACTCAAGAACTGATACATCCACAGTGCCCAATTGTGGATTAATTTAATAGGCTCTTTATCCTATTCCTACAACATTACTTGTAGACTGACTATCTCTTTCATTTAGAAGTTCAAGAATAAAATTATCAACATATTCATCTAATACAAATCGATATCTTAAGTTATTATCATTACAAAACTGTATTGCAGCATCATTTTTCGCCTGCAACTTTCCGGATTTTAAATCATTTTTATAAAAACGATTACCACCTTTAATTTCTAATACAATTTTATATTCTGGTAAGAAAAAATCTGAAATATAAGTTTTTTGTTTGTTATTGAATATATATGGAATTTCGTATCCATTCATTATCTTTATATTATTTTCAAAACATTTATCCAAAAAATATTTTTCTAAATTTGATTGATAGGTTATTGAAGTATTTTTATATTTTCTTATTCTATAAGTATAATTAGAAAAATTACAATAACTACATTCAATTTTATTGAATGATATATTTTTAAGATTATGTGGATGTTTATTAAATATTTTTCCACAGCATGAACACTTTAATGATATGCTTTTTAAACCTTCAAATTTATTTCCATTATCTATAGATACTTTAGATGTATTTATTGATTGATTATTATAATTTTTTACAACATCTTTATAAATTATTTTTTCTTTATCTATGTCTTTATTATTTATTTTCACTATATAAGGTAACCATGACATAAATTCATTATTTGTAAGATGATGAACCCAATATTTTGCTTTTTCTTCATCAGAAAGATCTTCAAAATCCTTAATTTTTCTTTTAATAAAGATTTTCTTTTTTCTTTTTATGTCATTTGCTTTAAAATGATCTTCAAATGATGTATCTTGTGAACAATGTTGACACCAATATTTTGGTTTTACAACATATTTCATAAATAATATTTTTACATTTCTTCCGCATCTACACTTATATGTTACATATAAACTTCTAAAGTAAGATGATTTTAACTCTTTACCATCAATAAGTATTATTATAGATTTTGTTGAAGAATATTTTCTTTGTTTTATTTTATATTCAATAGTTTTAAACTTTACTTCATTATTTTCTTTATCTTCTATTTTAATGATTTTACTTAATAATGTTGGTAATATATTCTCATTCTTAACCATACGATTTAAATTATCTTTATAGTTAAAAATAATCAACTGTACCACTTCTAAACTAACTCGCTTTCGTGGGAATTTCTTCTTTAGTACAAGATTACTTTTCCTAGTCGATGAACTTTCAACTTGTCACCAAGTTGCTTAGCTGCGCTATACTTACATGTTGTATCATGTTTGTATTTACTTCGGCCATCCAATTCTTAAGATTATTACTATACCCAACACATTAAAGTTGGTGTAAATTTTATGTCACCATAAAATAACAGTACTTAAGACCATTTTTTACGAGAATAATAAGAATGTATCAATTTCTTATATTCTTAATCGTGGAACTCTCCGCAATTAACGAGTTTTTAATTTTTCATTGTTGATGATTAAGCAACAACGCGGATGCAGCACTCTTTACAACCGGAATCTACAACAACAACTGTCTTGTCTTTTTTATCTTCCATTAAACCTACAGCCAATGCTGCTGATGTTGGCTCATTAATTACACGAAGTACATTCAATCCAGCAAGCTCACCTGCTGTCTTAGTTGCTGTACGAGCAGCATCACCAAACCAGGCTGGTACTGTAATTACTGCATCTTTAATTTCCTCTCCAACATAGTCTTCTGCAATTTTTTTCATTTTGCTAACAATCATAGATGAAATCTGTTCAGGAGAATATTCTTTGCCATCGATCTTAACATAAGGCTTACCAGACTTATTTACAATATCATAAGTTGCAAGCTTTTGCATTTTCTTTACATTCTCATCATTAAAATCGGCACCCATCAAACGCTTTACAAAACTGATAGTGTTCTTTGGATTTGTTACCATTGCACGCTTTGCTGCATTACCAATCTTCACTTCATCTTTTGTAATCTGTACTACTGATGGTGTTGTTCTTGTTCCTTCTTCATTTACCACTACAACTGGTTTACCTGCCTCAATTACTGCTACACACGACATACCCGTGCCTAAATCTAGGCCTAAAACTTTACTCATTTTAAATTTAATCTTGTATATGTTTTTATTTATCTAATTAATATATAGAAAAAAGTGTGCCAGAATTTCATAATTACAAAATTCTGACACATTGTCATATATTTGTGACAAAATGTCACTCTGTTACCTCAATCTTATTGATAAAATAATTTGCCGTCAATGTAAACTTAACAATCACTTTAGTGTCTCCAATCTCTAATGAAATCATCCATGGTGCTAGTTCGACATCTAATTTATCTGGCCCATCAACCTTCTTTACATCAAACTTACCACCGGTAACATCAGTTACTTTCTCAATAAGAGATTTGACACTACCAATCTTACAATTCAACAATGCTTGTCCTAAAAGAACTTCAACGATACGCGAAGCTCCACTCTGTTTCTTCAATTGCTTCATAAAAATTCATATTTAAAAGTTTTACTAATATATGATATAATATTCACCAGGATGGCGGCTGGGATGGCCAGGGAGCGGAATAGTATGCTTAAGCATATTCTATCAGCCTAAGACTTTTTAGTTGTTCCTGGTGACTTTTTAGAGTTTTTATTCTTTCTTCTAGTATACATTTTCTGAAATGCATGAACTTCTTCTGGTTCTACGTAATCAACTATACGATATTCATGCTTCAACTTTGCTTTTATTCTCTTATCATTGTCTTTATAGTCTGAAATTTTCTGCTCAAGAAAAGCTTTATCTTCATTAGGACCTTCTGATAATATACAAAACCATTTTGTCCATTCAATACCAGTTCTTGTATGGTACTGATATCTTGATTCAATGCTATATAAGTTACTCATTTGTACAATCTAAGAATTTGTTACCTTTAAAACCAAACTTCTCTGAAATTTCTTCTGAAGTCATATCTTTTACTCTATTATAGTAAGTAATCCATATAGGAAGAGCAAATACAAACAAACATGTTGTTGCTAAAGATATATTGTCTGCTATCAATATGATAATAAATGCTGACAATATTCCAAGGCAAAAATGAATTGTCAATGAATTGATATATTTATGCATCGTATGCTGTAATTTTCTTATTAGTATAATAAATGAGAATACACATGTTATGAATTGCCGCTCTAAAATCAAAACTATGTAATGTATCAGATGATGCACTATCATCATACAAATCTAATACACATGATTCAACAATACAATTTGATGACTCAGCTTCATCAAATATATTCTGTTTTGTTGCTATTCGCCAGATTTTCCATTTGATATCAGATTCTGATAATCTTGATACACCATTCAAACAATCATTGATGTTAGGATATAAATCAAGCATCTGTCTTGCTATCTTGCCAATAATCTTTTCAATATTAGCATTAATCTTAGCATATATAACTTGAGGATTTGTATTTATCATAATTTTACTTTTATATTAATATCTAATGATTCCACCAGCACTTTCAATATCAAAGTTATGTAAAGCCATCATACCTTTGATTACATTCACAATGCCATCTAAAGTATTCTTATCATGAAGCATAGTATAGATTACATCTTTTACAGATGGCCATGCATCTCTAGTAAAATATCCATTTAAACCATTAAAAATATCTTCTACCAACTGGTCAAAATTAATAGTAACTACTTCATTGAGGTATTCCTCATTACCATAGTTATTAGCAACTTCACCGAGAGCTTCTGCAATATGTAACTTAACGAAATCAATAATCATAATATTTATGTTTTAACTTTATTAATTTAACAAAAATTATTATTGTAAATGTTTTTATTCATTTACATTTTTCAAATCATCTTCTTCACAAGGACGAGATGCATTCTTATATTCATCTGGAAGATTGATCCATGTAGTATAAAGAATTGGTCTAGCTTCATAGTAATTACAACCAGATTCATAAGAATACATGGCTTTTACAGCATTTGCAACTTCTGTTGTCAATGAACCTTTAATTGTGTACATCAATGGATCATGTGTACCATATTTTGTTCTTACAACTACACAACGTTCCAATTTGGCAAGCTTAGATTCATTAATATCAGTTAATGGATCAACACCGTTACCATATACTTTGATATATTCTTTTGCTTTCTTTTCAAATTTAGATTCTATAATTAAACCAGAAAGATTCAACTTACATACATTAATAAGGAATTCCTTATTATCAATAAATGCATTAGCTAATGAATCTTCAGAACCAATCCCATATTCTTTAAGATTTTTATTTACAATATCCATTGTAAAATACTTTGTCATTACATTGAAAACTTCATTGTAAAAACATTTCTTATCCATTTTTGTTGTAAGGTTGTACTTCTTCTTACCACAAGCAATTTTTGTAAGAAGATTCTTAATACCTTCTGACATGTAAATTGTATTACGTGTTTTCTTACCAAAAATATCTTTAATTGTATTCATAATCATAATAATTTTAAATATTTAACTTACAATAATAATATAGAACAAATTTGATTTATTTCAAAATATTTTCAAATATTTTAGCAATGTAAAACTTCTGAATATTTTACAAGAGCTTCACGATATACAATCATCTTAGCATCAGAAAATTCCATTATAAAACCAATTAGTCTATCAATATTTTTCTGCTCCATCTTAACAATATTGTTATGTTCAATTCGATTACAAATAGAAATACGAAGAGTTTCAAGAGTGAATTCATAAATTGCACTAGGAGAATAAGTTGAGCAGAAATTAGCATTAATCATTGCAAGTTCTGTAGCGTAATCATTCAAAGTCTTTGTAATCATAATCATAAAATTTTAAAAATTAAACTTCTTATTTTGAACAGATTTAATATAGAAATGAATTTAAAAATTTCAAAATAAATGCAAAAAAGTGAATGACTTTTGTCATTCACTTGATATCAATCCAAGTACTTCAAATGTAGGTTTTACTCCAGTATCAAGATATTTGTCATATATGTATTTTTCATAATTTCAAGCTTTCTTTTCATTTTATCCATCAATGGTCATTTTTATCACAAAAATACCGACAATTGAAAACCAATAACTTCTTCTTTTACTTTATCCAATTTACCTAAATCACCAGTCGTCATCACTATCATATAATGGGTTATCATAAAAACCAGAATCAGAATAACTATCAATATCACTGTTTTCATCATACTCTGTATAATCAAACCATCCATCTTCTGGCAAATCATTTTCATCAATTACTTCTTCACCATTGGCATAATTCAAATAACCATTTCGATCTGTTGTCACATAATCTCCATTTTCTTGCCATTCTTCAGTTGTATATCTGTTGCCTTTGTTAATATAAGACTCTTGCAACATTTCTTCTTTAGTCATCAAATCAATTTTCACTTCCATTAAAATTATATACTTAGATTAAAAATAAGGTTAAATAGTTTTCACAATTACATTTTCCGGACGCTTCTTAACATATTCATATTCATTTGGATAGATGTCGCCATCAAAATATGGATTTTCAGTTTCTATCTCTACAAATGTCTTACCTATTGCAGTTACTTTACCTAAAGCAAGTGACTTCCTAGAAGATACTGGATTTGTAAAAGCTACAGTATCACTCTCTTTAATTTCTGTACCAAAAAATCTTTCATAACATTTACTTTTCTACAAGATTGTCAATCAACATTGCTTTACCTAGCATAGTATCACCACCAGAAAGTACAGCGGCATCATTATTGATGTTATACTCAATAGTCTGCAATGCACTAACTGCATCCTTATTAGAATAATAAATATTGTTTGTCTTACTTCTGAATTCAGAAACCAATATTTTCTAGTATCACTAACAACATCATCGGTATTGACAATCTCTATCTTTCCGCTATTCACATCTTTCACTTCCATTTCTTGAATGAACCTCAAAGGAACTTTTCCATATCCCTTTCGTGGAATAATCACAGTTGGTTCTTTGATGATTTCAACAACACGATTCTTTGTTGGATTACTAGCCGATACTTCTCTTGCCTTATCCTTATTATCTGATAGTACAATCAAATCACCTTTAGAATAATTAGAAATATTGAAATTATTAATTGTCTTCTCAAATAGGCCAATTTTAACAAGGTCTTCAAAATTAATATCTCTAAGGCAATCCTTTCTAGTTACTCCATATTGGTTTGACAAAAATGTAAAGCCATTTACAACATAAACTTTATCATTAACATTAAGCTTAATCAATGGATTTGCCTTAACATACTTGTATACAGGAACTGGATTCATCATAATTTTATAATCTTATTTAATTCATAAAGTAATAATTCAATACAACATCACTTGAGTCCTTCAAGATTTCACTATTTCTATCACTATAAACAACATAAATTCTCTTATTAGTAAAACCAACAACAGTACCATGTTCAAGGCATTTTCTAGATTCACCAGGATCACAAAATACAACTTTATCACCATATTTCAAAGTTGTTCCAAGAAAATCTGTCAAGTTAGTTAAATTCTCTTTATTATGCTCTTTATGCTCTTTCATAAGTCTTATCAAAAATATCTGGTTTGCACGGATAAAACTCACCATTTACACCTTTGATAATATAATCATTGATAGAAGCTTCCATATCACCTTCTAAAGTATGAATTATTAGACTAGTACCTTTAATACCAATACTTCCACCAACAAAATTATCTATCTCCGTCAAATTTTTACCATTCCATTGAATTGCTTCAATAATAACTGGCTTCTTTCTGTACTTCTTAACCATAGCATATTTTATTAATATTAACTTATTTATTTTACATATTTAATTAACATATCTAATATAGAATAAGTACATAAAATTTCAAAATAAATTCAAAATTTTATGCACTTTTTTAAATTATCCGTTCAATTTAATTGTTGTCAAATCATCCCATTCGATAATACCATCATTTACTAAGTCATCTATCAATAGCTTGTTTATTTTCCATCCAGTTCGCATTCCAATTTCAGAAACATCTAAACTATCAGGATATCTCTCTTTACAAAGTTCTACTATTAATTGCTTTTGTGATTCTATAGCTTCTTTTCCTCTCTTGTCCATATTTTACTTTACAAATTCTAAATCATCTATCATACATATTTTATTCTCCTTAAATGATTTCTGTACATCGATGATTCTCTGATTAGTACTTCCTCTGAATGGTATTGTTATGTTTCGTTTTTCCTTTACATAAGGACCATCAATTATAACATCACAATTCTTAATTACTTCTTTATGAGGATAATTCTTCAAATCTTCAATGAAATATCCCGTATAAAGCCAAATACTCTTTTCTGGATATCTCTTCTTTATATTAGAAAGAAACTTAGCAAGTTCTTCTAATGCTTGTACAGACTGGTCTAATGGGTCACCTCCAGAAATTGTTACACCATCAATATGTTCATCACCTATCAAATTCAATATCTTGTCTTTATAAGTGGTGTTTGTATATGGTACCATATCATCTAACTTATGACCTTGACCATATTTCCAGGTATGCTTATTCTGACAACCAGGACATGCATGTGTACATCCAGATACCCATATAGTTACTCTAAACCCAGGACCATTGTTGATATCCGGTCCAGTAACTGCTATGATATGTAAGTCGTTAGACTTGTCTGTATGCAAGTTGTTAGACCTGTCTATGTGTAAATCTTTTGTTTCCATATTTATAATATAGAATCAGGATGAACTTAAGTTCATCCTGATTTGATTTTAAATTAAATTTTGTTCTACATGCTTTAATCGTTTAGAAACTTCATCTTGTTTACCTTCATTCATATTAGAAACATCAGTTGATAAATACAGTATTGTTATCGAACTAGTTTTTTATCAAGTTCTTCTCTCTGTTACCAGGAGCTCAGCGTACATATTCATCCAATTATAATATTGGAGTCGGTCACTCTTGGGAATATTTTATTCTCTTAAAATAAGAGTTTCAATTCCTACGCGTTACAATGATTTAGAATGTTACTACTAAATTTATCTCGGTATTAACCAATAACACTTTATTGGCCTCCACCGATTTTGACCGATAATAATCAAGAATATTACTATTCAAGACGGCTATTTTATTAACCAGTGACCATTCTTAGTTCCTCTATGTTATGGCTTCCACAATGTGGGCATGTTCCATTGAAATCACCTTTGCTATGACAATCTCGGCAGTAATCCAGAGGAAAATGCAAAGAGAAATATGGAAGATCCTTCTCCATTGCATAAACCACTAATTCTTCACAAGCATCTATATTGTTAGTTGCCGAACTTGGCATTTCAACATAAGTGATGCATCCTGCATTACTGAACTTATCCAATTCACTTTCAATATCAATTTTCTTGAAGCAATCAATATCTTTATATACAGGTACATGAGTTGAATTTGTAAAGAATTTGTTATCATTATCAGTAACACCTTTAACATCATTACCATACTGTGCTCTGAATTTTGTCATTGCTGTCTTACAAAGTGATTCTCCTGGAGTCAAATATACTCCAAAATTCAACTTGTCATTTTTCTTGAATTCTGCACATCTGTCATTGAATAACTTTTCAATTCTCTTTCCAAGTTCAAGACCTTGAGCTTCTGTCTGGTCACACCCAATCAATATTTGCAATGTTTCTGCTAATCCAATTTGTCCGATAGCTAATGTACCATGTTTCATAGCAGATACAGGACCTTCTTCTGGAATATATCCTACCATTGTATTGTTTGTCCACATGAATGGGGCAGACTTAGAATTCTGGCTGCAAATCAAAGTAAATCTTTCAAGAAGCATTTCTCTTGCTTCATGGATCTTCTTATCAAGCAACTTCATGAATGTTTCTACTACATCTTTGCTACCAGATTCTTTTGCCATCATAGCTAAAGTAGGCATGATGATAGTAACAGGACAAATGTTTCCACGACCATCTTTCTGATTTGCAGATAACATCCAATTGTCTTGTACTTTACCAGTTTCTGCTATCTTTTTAAATATGTCAAAGAAATAATTTGAATCACAATTGATATCATAACCATTGTATGTGCGGCAACCCATCGTGCTCATCACTTCATATCTAGTGAATTTCTCTGCTGGTTTTACTTTAATTTCCCAATCATCTTCAACAGAGTCATAATAACCTTCCAATGACAAATAATCTTCATAATCAGGATGTTCTGACAACCATTTAGCAAATGCACAGTATGTTGAATTAGAGAAATTGAGCAAATCTTTCAATGCCAGATTCTTTTGCTCTCTATCAAATATATTACCTTTCAGATTAGTACGCCAATCAACATTACAATAATTAGGATAATCACGTTGTGTTGTAGATTTCAATGCTAATCTGAACAAATCATAGTTAGGACCAGGATTCTTTTTAGAACCATGAATTTTCTTACTGTATTGGAATATACAACATGGGAATATAGCAGTACGATGATACTTACCAGTACCTTCCAACGTCATACCAATTAATGCTTTAATAATTTCACGACCTTCCTTTAAAGTACATGTACCATAATTGATACTGGAAAATGGCAACTGGGCACCACTACGTGATTGCAAGCTATTGAGATTATGACTCATTGCTTCAGTAGCTTGACTTAATTCCTTCAATGTAGAATTCCAAGCTTTCTTCCATATCATTTTCTTCAATGGTTTCAACAATCCAACACCAATATAAATCTTATCATCAACACTAATATGCTTGATAGATTTAGAATCAATGTTAGGTTTAGCCCAATTCATTAATGGAATTCCATCACACCAGTTGTTGTAATGCTTAAAGAAACTCTTACGGAAATATGGTACCATTGTCCAATCAAGATGTGATGCAGAAATACCACCAAACTGTTCAAGTGATTGTACTTGGAAATTGACAGCTATCAATTGGAATGCAGTATTCAATGAATTAGCAGGACGAATGTCACACTGTTTCAATGTAATGCCATGTTCAAGAAGAATATCAACTGGATCTGTCAAACAATTGTGCATTCCTGATACAAATTTGTCAAGGTCATGCTGATAAATCATATTTCCTTCATGGTTTTTTCTTGCCATCTTCGACATACTGTTCTTCAAAGCAAAATCTTTACAAACAACCGCTCCAGCTTCACCAATACGGCCACTAAAACTGTTTTCATCAAGATTGGCATTTTGGTTAACTACATTCTTAGCATAAAGTTTTGTAGCAATATTCTTGGCAAGCTTTGTATTTGATTCTCGATACCTAGATCTCTCTTCTCGATAAATGATGAATTGCTCTGCGGCTTCATTCTCTCCTATTGACATGAGGAAATCTCTCAAGAAATCTTGTACAGTCTCAATATCAACTACATCTTCTTTCATGCTTTCTAACCAAGCTCTTATTGATTCTGTAAACTTACTAATAAGTCCATCAGGAACTTCTTTCTTCACTCCATTCTTATACACCTTTTCGAGTGCATGAATTGGCTTGTTAAGATCAAAGCCTTGGACTTTACCATCTC
>CALESE010000189.1 GCA_937907205.1 uncultured Romboutsia sp.
ATTTAATGCAACATAAATATAAAGTGTTGCACTTGTATTGACAATCTATCATAAATAAAAAGGATGTGAACTAGCATAAGTAACAAATATAAAAAAATTTGGTTAACATTAGGAATAATATTATTATTTATATCAATTTATATATTTGTTCCAAATATAAAAAATTCAATAGATAAAGTAGTAGTATACTTAACTAATCTAGACTTAGAAGGATTAAAAAAATATATATTATCTTTTGGAATATTGGCACCAATAGTATCATTTTTACTTATGATATTACAATCAGTAGCAGCACCATTGCCAGCATTTGTAATAACTTTTGCTAATGCTGCTATATTTGGATGGATAAATGGAGCTATATTATCATGGATTAGTTCAATGGCAGGAGCTATATTATGTTTTTATATAGCAAAATTTTTAGGACGAGATACAGTTGAGAAGCTTACAAGTAAATTTGCACTTAAAAGTGTGGATAAATTTTTTGATACATATGGTAAATATACTATATTAATAGCTAGGTTATTACCTTTTGTGTCTTTTGATTTGATAAGTTATGCAGCAGGATTAACTTCAATGAACTTTATATCATTTTTTATAGCTACGGGAATTGGACAACTTCCAGCAACAATTGTTTATTCTTATGTAGGCGGAATGTTAACAGGTGGAGCTAAATTAATGATGATGGGTATACTAACATTATTTGCGACTAGTATACTTATCTATATTATTAAAAAAATTTATAGTGATAGATTAGTTAAGCAGAATAAATAGAAAAATTTATTTGGATTGATATAGTTATCAATCCATTTATTTTGAAAACAAGGGTGAATTTATAATATGGAAAAAATAAAATTAAGTAAAAATATACTAAACGAAGTAATAGATAATGAAAATAAATGTGTTGATTGTAAAATATGTTTTAATTCATGTCCTATGATGAAAGATTATAGCATGTCTCCTAAAAAATTATTAAAGGAAATTGTAGATGAAAAGTGTGTAAATAAAAATATACCATATTCATGTATGTTATGTAATATATGTACTATTAAATGTCCTAAAGATATAGACTTAAACAGTATGTTTTACAATATGAGAAAAGATATATTTAAAATAAATCAAAAGTCTATAAATAATATAGGATATAAAACTGTGAAAGTTCATCAAAGTAATAGTTTTTCTCCTATATTTTCAAAAAGCTTTATAAAACCAAATACTAAAAGTATATTTTTTCCTGGATGTAGTTTATCAAGTTATAAAAACGACATAGTTTTAAAAACTTATGAATATCTAAAATGTTATATAGAAGATATATCTTTAGTATTTGAATGTTGTGGGAAACCAACTTTATCTATTGGAGATTTAGATAGATTTAATAATTATTATTCTAAATTAGAATCAAAATTTAATGAAAATGATATACATGAAGTAATAGTAGCATGTCCAAACTGTTACAAAACAATAAAACATAATAGTAAAAATATTAAAGTTAAAACTATATGGGAAGTAATAACTGAGTATGGTATACCAAAAGAATTAAACAATTATTATAAAGATATAGATAAGATGTTTTCATTACATGACCCATGTCCAATAAGAGATGTGGATATTATACATGAATCAGTTAGAACTATTTTAAATGAATTAGGCGTTAAAATTGTAGAATTTGATAAGAATAGAAATAAAAGTGAATGTTGTGGATCTGGAGGTATGGTAAGAGTGATCAATCCACAACTATCAAAAAAACAGACTAATAAAAGAGCAAATGAAGCTAAAACAGATAATATAGTAACCTATTGTGAGTCTTGTTGTGAATCAATGCTTTCAGTTAATAAGAAAACTCTTCATATATTAGATTTTATGTTTAATGAAGATGTGCTAAAATATAAAACATTTACACAAGAGAAATCATCGACTATAAAAAAGTGGAAAAATATGTATACTGGAATAAAATTGGCTAACAAAAAGGTTAAATAGGGAAAGGCATTATAAAATGAATAAAAAAATAAACTATAATGTTTGCATTAGTTCCTTTGACACTATTTCCAGACTCACTTCTTGCAATAGCAGCACTTATATTACTTATATTTATATCTATGATACTAAAAAATAAATTTGTAAAAAGTACACAGGAGGAATAAATGTTAGAGACTCATGCAAGAAAATATGTAAATCCATTTATAGAAAAAGGAGCTGATTTTTTTATAAGATTAAAATTAACTCCAAATAATGTAACAGTATTAGCTTTACTGTTAGGGATAGCAACATCATTATTTGTATATTTTGATATGGGATTAATAGGAGTTATATTATTATGGATATCTGGATATCTAGATGCAGTAGATGGAGCTATGGCAAGAAAAATGAAAAAAACTTCTTCTTTTGGGACATTAATGGACATAACTTTTGATAGAATTGTTGAAATATCAATTATATTAGCTTTAGGATTAAAGTTTATAGACGTAAGAATGAATTTAATAATATTATCTGTAAGCATACTTATATCAATGACAATATTTTTGACAGTGGGAGCTTTAACGGAACAAAAAGGAATGAAATCATTTTATTATCAAGCTGGTGTGGCAGAGAGAAGTGAAGGGTTTATAATGTTTTCATTAATGATATTATTACCAAATTATATAAGCATAACTACGAATATATTTTCAATTATGGTTTTATTTACAGCTTTTCAAAGAGCTTTAGAAGCAAAAAAGATATTAGATTAAGGAGAACTATATGAAAAAATTAACAACACTAATATTATGTATATTATTTACATTAAATTTGGTTGGGTGTTCTAACAATAAATATGATAGTAGTATAAACTTACTAGATAGTAACTATGAAGAAATATTAGAACATGCAAAAGGTAGTACAGTTAGATTTTATGGATATGGTGGAGATGAGGTTATGAATAAGTGGTTTGATACTTATGTAATACCTAATATGAAGGAAAAGTACAATATAACTGTGAAAAGAGTTGGTATGGATATAGACAATATATTAAACCAATTATTATCGGAAAAACAAGCAGGTAATTCAAAAGGTGTGATAGATTTAGTATGGTTAAATGGTGAAAATTTCAAAACAGCTAAAGATAATGATTTACTATTTGGACCATTTACAGATAAACTACCTAATTTTAATAAATATATAGATAAAAAATCAGAAGATATTAATACAGATTTTGGGACAAGTGTAGATAATATGGAAGCACCTTGGGGCAAAGCTCAATTTGCGTTAATAAAAAATTCATCTAAGGTATCTGAAAATATAACTAATGCAGATAAATTAAAAGATGTAGTTAAAAAATATCCAGGTAAATTTACATATCCAGCATTACCAGACTTTACAGGTAGTGCATTTGTTAGAAATATAATATACGATATTGTAGGGTACGAAAATGTAAAAAATCTTCCTGAAGATGAAGCTAAAGTAAAAGAAGTTATACAACCTGCAATAGATTATTTAAATGAAATAAAGCCGTATCTATGGAATGAAGGAAAAACATACCCTCAAACATCATCTCAGTTAGATAATATGTTTTCGGATAATGAAGTTTATTTTAATATGACATATTCGCTAAATGGTGTAATGAGTAGAATTCAAAGTGGAGAATTTAGTAAGGATACAAAAATATTAGAGTTTGATAAAGGAAACATAAGTAACACTCATTTCTTAGCAATACCTAAAAATTCTAATAATCAATCAGGTGCAATGATATTAGCTAATTTCTTGATAAGTATAGATGCTCAAGCATCAAAGTCAGATATTAAAAATTGGGGAGATACAACAGTTTTAGATATTAACAAGATGACAGAAGATGAAAAAGTAAAGTTTAGTAAATCAATTATAATAGAAAATTCAGTTCCAGAGTTAAAAGCAGGATTAGTACCAATAATAGAAAAAATATGGATTAAAGAGGTCTTAGAGGGTGGAAAGTAAATTTAAACCATATTTATTATTATTTCCTGTAAGTATAGTATTAATATCTATAATGGGAATAGGTATTATAAATTGTATATCTCAAAGTTTAGGATATTTTCCACAAATAGGCTTAAATAATTTTACACTTGATTATTATATGGAGGTTTTAAGAGATAGAAATTTCTTAAAATCTCTTATATTTAGTTTAAAAACATCATTTATTTCATCAAGTATATGTATAGTTGTAGGTGTATTTTTAGCCTATGTATTATCTAAAGATAAACACTCAAAATGGAGAATAAGTTTAATTAACTTACCAATAATAATTACTCATATAATAGTAGTTATTATTATATTTATGATTTTTTCTCAGACTGGAATATTATCTAGAGTATTATACAACTTAGGTATAATAAATAACTCTTCAGATTTCATACAATTAGTATCAGATAAAAATGGAATAGGTATAATACTTGTTTACTTATGGAAGGGTATACCATTTGTAGCTATGACAACTTACAATATATTGAAAAATATAAGTAATAGCTTAGAAAATGTAGCAATAAATTTAGGTGCTAATAAATTTCAAGTTTTTAGATATATAATACTGCCCTTAGCAATGCCAAGCATAATATCATCATTTTTAATATTATTTGCATTTTCTTTTGGATCATATGAAGTACCATTTTTAATAGGTCCATCTACGCCAAAATCACTATCGGTACATGCATATATAACTTATTCAAGTTCTGATTTAATGCAAAGGCCTATAGCAATGAGCATAAACACTATATTATCAGTAATAAGTATAATTATTCTTATAATATACAATAAAATATTTGAAAAAATATATATAAATAAAATTTAGGTGAAACTATGGATAAAAGTTTTAAAAAATTATTAATTGACTTATTTATTGTAATTTTAATTTCTCCAATATTAATATTGGTTATATGGGGATTTACAAGTTCATGGATGTATCCAAACTTACTACCTAATAATTATTCATTAAGAGCATTAGAATATATTACTAACATTCAAAATGTAAAAGTATTAATAGATACTTTGATTATATCGTTTATAGTAGTTATTATAACAATAATACTTAGTTTACCAGCAGCAAAAGCCATAGCATTATATGAATTTAAAGGAAAAAAGATAGCCGAAATGCTTATATTATCACCTATAATAATTCCTACAATATCTATTGCTATGGGAATACATATAACATTTATAAAATTGAAATTAGCAAATAATATAATAAGAGTTATAATTATTAACTTATTGCCATGTATACCATATGGAGTTAGGATGATAAGTGATGTATATAAATTATTAGGAAATAAATTTGAGCAACAAGCGAGTATTTTAGGAGCAAATAAATTCAACTCATTTATATATGTAACATTACCTTTATTAATGCCTGGAATTTTAGGCGCATCTAGTATGTGTTTTATAATTTCATTTAGTCAATATTTTTTGACATTAATAATAGGTGGAGGTGCTGTAACTACATATCCAATGATTATGTTTCCTTATATACAAAGTGGAGATAGAACAGTATCATCAATTTATAGCATAGTATTTTTAATTGTTAGCTTAATAGTATTAATTATTATTGAATATATGGTTAATAAATATTATAAACAAAATAATAAAAATATTTTATTTTAAATTAGAAATTATAAGGGAGAAATATTATGTCATATGTTAAACTTATCAATTTAACAAAGCATTTTGGTAAGTCAAAAGTTATTGATAAGATAAATTTAGAAATAAAAAAAGGTGAAATCATATCATTATTAGGTCCATCTGGATGTGGTAAAAGTACAACATTAAAATTAATAGCAGGATTACTAAAAACAGATAGTGGAGATATTTTATTTAATGATAACTCAATACTAGATTTACATCCAGAAAAGCGAAATGCAATAATTGTATTTCAAGATTATTTATTATTTCCTCATATGAATGTATATGAAAATATAGCTTTTGGATTAAAAATGAAAAAAATTAAAAAAAGTAAAATTGATATAAAGGTAAAAGAACTATTAGATTTGATAAAGCTAAATGGTTATGAATATAAATATCCATCAGAATTATCAGGAGGGCAAAAACAAAGGGTAGCAATAGCTGGGGCATTAGCAGTAGAACCGAATATATTATTACTTGATGAACCTTTTTCAAATTTAGATATAAATCTAAGACATGAAATGAGAGAATTTGTTTTAGAAATTCAAAAGAAAAAGGAAATAACTATGATATTAGTAACTCATGATAAAGAAGAAGCTTTAATGATGAGCAATAAAATAGCTGTTATATTAAATGGGCAAATAAAGCAATTTGATAAACCAAATAATTTATATAAAAATCCAAACAGTAAAGAAGTAGCTAATATATTTGGTGAAAGAAATTATATGATAGGTTGTATAAAAGATGGAATATTTAAAAATGATATTATAGAAATTAATTTAGGTATTGATGATACCGTAGATAATGTTGAAATAATGATATCAAAAGAGGATATAAGAATATATCCAGAAGGATATGAGTATGGAAATAAAGCGAAGATAGTTAAAAAAGTTTATTCTGGAGATAGGACATACTATGATTTGAAGATAAAAGATTATATATTAAAAGTAAGTTGTAGTGAAGACTTATTTAAAGAAAATGGAATAGTCAAATTTGAATTTAAAAGTGAGAATATAAGATATTTTAATAACAAATAAATTTATGAATTAGTTAAATAGAATGTATAAGGATACTATCCTTATACATTTTTTATACATTTTTGAGCAACGGATGTATCCGTAGCGGTAGCAAGGATATATCGTTGGCGAAATGAGCGAAGCGAATTTTTTATATTAACAAACTATAATAAAAAATATAAAAAGTATAAATAAAAAATAATATTTATGGAAATCTTAAATAAAGAGATTAGTTTTGGAGGTAAAAAAATGGATAATATATTTGAACAAAGAAATAAACTAAAAGATGGAAAGTATAATTTATCATTAGAAGTATCAGATTCAGCATATTTTGATATATATGACAATGCCGATACAGCGGCTGCAGAAGATTTACTAAGAAACTATCTAAAAAGTAACTCTGATGATGGTAGATTTGAAAATGTTCATATAAACTATAATAGGAATAGACATTTAGTTAATATAACAGCAGAATTAAATTATTATGGTAATGTACATACAAACTATCAACAAAGGGCAAAATTACAAAATATCAACGATGAGATACATCCAGATACCAATGGTGATACACACTAATATAAATACTTAATGGACAAGTTTTAATATATTTTAAATAAAAAATATAAAAAAGTATTGACGATATATTTTTTAGGTGATATAGTAATACTTGTCCTTAAGAAAAGGGCAAAACAATAATGAAC
>CALESE010000190.1 GCA_937907205.1 uncultured Romboutsia sp.
ATACTAAACTTAATATAAAATAATACAAACTTTTTATTAATTTAATATATATAAGCATTTAAAATACTAAATTATAAAAAAATAATAAAAATAAAAAAATATTAAAAAATACTTGTAAAAAAATATAAAAAATGTATAATTATATTTTGTAAGTTTAATAAAACTAAATAAAAAAAATAGTTATAATAAAGTAAAGTAAATAATATTAAAAATAAAGGGGGAAATCAATGAAAGAATTAGAACATGAAGAAATACCTCTCTTACAAAATTTAAAAGAATATTCAAATAAAAATATATCCTGCTTTGATGTACCAGGACATGTAAAAAATAAAGGGGTTAAAATATTAAATGACTACTTTGGTGATGATTTAATGAATATGGATATAAATTCTTCACCTCAAATGGATAATATATCAAATCCTAAAAGTATAATAAAGCAAGCTCAAGATTTGCTTGCTAAAGCTTATAAAAGTGATAAAGCATTTTTTATAACTAATGGGACAACAGGTGCAATACAAATAATGATTTTATCAACTATAAATCCAGGAGATAAAATATTGCTGCCGAGAAATATACATAAGTCTGTTATAAATGCATTAATATTAAGTGGAGGAGAGCCTGTTTTTATTGAGCCAGAATTTAGTGAAGAATTAGGTATTAGCTTAAATGTTAATGTAGAAAAAGTAAAAAATATACTATATAAAATGAATGATATAAAAGCTGTATTTTTATTAAATCCAACATATTATGGTGCTTGTTGTGACTTAAAAAAAATTATAGACATATGTAGAAAAAAAGATGTTTTGGTATTAGTTGATGAAGCACATGGTGCACATTTTCCATTTAATGAAGAACTTCCAGTATCAGCCATGGAATTAGGAGCTCATATGAGTGCAGTTAGTATGCATAAAAGTGGAGGGGCATTAACTCAAGCATCAGTACTTTTAGTTAATAAAGATATTGATTGTGATAAAGTACAACAAGTTGTAAATATGGTTCAATCTACATCAGCATCTTACTTACTTATGTCAAGTATAGATGGAGCAAGACATAATTTAGTAAATAATGGACAGAGCCAACTTTTAAATGCAATAAAATTAGCAAGATATGCAAAATCTAGATTAAATAAAATAGATAATATAAAAGTTATATCAAAAGAACTTTTAAAAAATAAAGGAGTCCATCTTATAGACGAAACAAAGCTTTGTATAAACGTTAGTGAACTTAATTTAACAGGATTTGAAGTTTATGATTTACTTTATAAGGGATTTGACATTCAAGTTGAACTTGGGGATATGAATAATATACTAGCACTTATATCTCTTGGAACTACCAAAGAAGATATTGATAAACTTATTAATGCATTAGAAATAATAGCAATGATAAGCAATAAAAACATAAAGAAAAAAAGTATAAAAATAAAACAAATTAATCCAATAGTTAAGATAAATCCACGAGAAGCATTTTATGCTAATAAGCAAAGCGTTAATATAAATGATTGTGTAAATAAAATAAGTGGTGAAAGTATAATGGCATATCCTCCAGGGATACCAGTAGTTGCACCTGGAGAATTAATTACGCAAGAAATTATTGATTATATAAAATTACTAAAAGAAAGCAATGCATATTTATGCGATATGAAAGATAAAACTTTAGAAACAATATTAGTGATAAATAAAAACTAAATATTTAAGGAGTGGTTATTATGAAATTTGAAACACTAGGACGACATATATTAGTTGAGTATTATAACTGTGATGAAGATATTTTGAGAGACCCAAAACTTATAGAAAACTTTATGAATGACTCAGCTTTAAATGCTAAAGCAACAATAGTAGATTCAGTGTTCCATCATTTTAATCCATGGGGAGTATCAGGAGCTGTAATAATAGCAGAATCTCATTTAACTATACATACTTGGCCAGAATATGGATATGCAGCAGCAGACTTTTTTACTTGTGGAGATATAGACCCTTGGAAAAGTTTTGAATTATTGGAAGAGTTGTTAAAAGCTGAAAGAAGTGAATCAACAGAAATACCAAGAGGTTTAACTACAAAAATACAAAAATTTGCAAAAAAAGATTTAGGCATAATTACTCATAAACCAGAAGATATATAAATAAAAATACCTAAATATAAAATAAAATAAAAATAAATTTGGAATTATATTTTACCATAGATAAAAAAATGATGCAAATTTGCATTGGTAAGATATTATATATAAAAAATAGATAAATAAAAATAAATTTGGAAATTTTGGAGGAAGTATTATGGAGCTTTGGTACACGGAAGAGTGGACTGATAATGTACGTTTTTCAATAAAAGTAGATAAACATCTATTTAGTGATAAATCTGATTTTCAACAAGTAGATGTATTTGAAAGTAAAGAGTTTGGAAAGTTTTTAACACTTGATGGACTTATGATGGTTAACTATAAAGATGAGTTTATATATCATGACATGATAGTACATACTCCTATGGCAACTAATATGAATATAAAAAATGTATTAGTTATAGGAGGTGGAGATGGTGGTACTGTAAGAGAGCTTACTCGTTATCCACAAATGGAGAAAATAGACATGGTTGAAATAGATAAAATGGTTGTAGATGTATCTAAAGAATATATAGATGTATGTGCATGTAAGTTAAGTGATGAAAGAGTAAATTTATATTATGAAGATGGAGTAGCTTTTGTAAAAAATTCAAAAGATTCATCTTATGACTTGATAATAGTTGATTCAACAGACCCAATAGGACCTGGAGAGGGACTTTTCTCATTAGATTTTTACAATGATTGTTACAGAGTATTAAGTGAAGATGGTATACTTGTTAATCAAAATGAAAGTCCATACTTTGATTTTAATGCGAAAGAAATGAAAAGAGCACATGAAAAAATAACTAATTTATTCCCTATAGCTAGAGTTTATCAAGCTCATATACCAACCTATCCATCTGGACATTGGCTATTTGGATTTGCATCTAAGAAATTTGATCCAATAAAAGACCAAAATAGAGAAGCTTGGGAGAAACTTAGCTTAAAAACAAAATACTATAACAGTGATATACATGTAGGAGCATTTATGTTACCTCAATATGTAAAGGATATGCTAAATGAAGATAAATAATTTCTCGCATATAAATACATTTATGGGAATGGATTCAAGTTATGATGAAGCTGATATAGTAGTTTATGGTGTTGGATTTGATGGAACTACATCTAATAGGCCAGGTACAAGATTTGCAAGTAGTTCTATGAGACCTGAGTTTTATGGTCTTGAAACATATTCACCTATGTTAGATTTAGATTTAGAAGATTTTAGAATTTGTGACATTGGTGATTTAGAATTAAGTGTAGGAAATACTGATAAAGTATTAGAAGAAATTTATGAAAGTACTAAAGAAATTGTAAATGATAATAAAGTGCCTTTTATGATAGGTGGGGAGCATTTAGTTACACTACCTGCATTTAAGGCAGTTAATGATAAATATAAAGATGTATGTGTGATTCATTTTGATGCTCATACAGACTTAAGAGAAGAATATAATAATAATAAAAATTCACATGCTACTGTAATAAAAAGAGTATGGGATATAGTTGGAGATAATAGGATATATCAATTTGGGATAAGGTCTGGAACAAAAGAAGAGTTTGATTTTGCATTAAAAGAAAATCATACATATATGGAAGTTGGAAGTATAAACACTTTTAAAGATATAGTTAATAAACTAAATGGTAAAAATATATATCTAACTATAGATCTAGATGTATTAGATCCTTCTATATTTCCTGGGACAGGAACTCCAGATCCAGGAGGTATTACATATAGAGAGTTTCAAGATATATTCAATATATTAAAAAATGTAAATATAAACATAGTAGGATGTGACATAGTTGAACTTAGTCCAGATTATGACAATACTAATGTTTCAACAGTTACGGCATGTAAAATATTAAGAGAATTAGCACTAGTAATAGGATATAATTTAAATAAATAATAAGGATGGTGTATATTATGGCAAGACATTTATTTACTTCAGAATCAGTAACAGAAGGACATCCAGATAAAA
>CALESE010000191.1 GCA_937907205.1 uncultured Romboutsia sp.
TAACTTATTTAATAGTTTTTATACCTTTATTATTAAGTTCGTTTACTATATATAAAAGATATGAATAGTACAAGCAATCTATTTAATATAGTTTCATATGATAGATATTATAGAGGGGGGAATTGTTTGAAAGTATATATTTCTAATTATTTATCAAAAAGTATTAGTATATTAAATTATGACAGTTTTAAATTGGAACAAGAAATAGTTTTAGAGGAAGGTATATATCCGCATCATTTTTGTATTAATACTGATAAAAATATTATGTATATTCCTAGCTCTAATGACGGAAATTTATATATATTAGATTTATTAAGTAACACAATAAAAGATAATATATCGATAGGTGGAAGTTTAAGTCAAATAACTTTATGTAATAGAGAACTATTTATTTCTAATGAAGACTCAAATAGCATTTATATTATAGATGAAGAAAGTTTAAATCCAGTAGGAGTAATCGGAGTAGATGAGATGCCTCATGGATTTGATTTTAATAAGTATAAAAATAAATTATATGTTCCATGTATTAATTCAATTTTATGTATTGATACAATTAGTAAAGATATAATAAAAAAAGTGGATATAGATTTTAAGGCATGGCATATAAAGCTAGATAAAAAAAGAAATGAAATATATACGTCAGCACTAGATGGAAAAGTAGTTATTTTAGATGGAGAAACAATGACTATAAAAAATGTTTTAGAAGATTTTTTGTTACCAGTACAGATATCTTTTTCATATAAGTATAGAAAAATATATATAGCAGATTTAGGATATAAAAGTATAAAAATTTTAGATTACGATACTGGAGAATATATAGGAAATATAGAAGTAAATGGTATTCCTCAAGGCTTAGAAGTTACTAAAGATGAAGAGACTATATTTGTATCAGATACTCAAAATAATCTGATAAAAATATATAAAGCTAGTGACAATTCTTTTATAAAAGAAGTACAAGTAGGAAAAGAGCCTACAACAATACTTTGTGTGTAGGCTTAATTACTATCACGAATCAGCAAATCTATAATTTCTGCATACATATAGGATGCATTTTTCTTCCAATTATTACAAATAAGTTTAGCTTGTTTCTCTGATGAAACATTTAAATTTAGATCTATTAAATTAGATTGATTTTCTATAACTTTTAAATTAACAATAAATTCATGATCACTTTGTTTTACAAAACTTGATTTTACTTGTGTATCTGATAGTAAATTTTCTTTATTAACTGTAATATAATCATCAATTTTAGTGGTTATATTATCAGGTATTCTACCCAAGAAATACTCTAATATTTCAAGTCCTTTTTGAGTAATCGAATAATATTCCCTATCAGATTCTTTATATGTAGTTAAAAACTTAGATTCCATAAGTTGAGATAAAAATTGTTGAAGAGAGAAATAATTCATTATTTCAGTTTCTAGCACAACTTGTGTTATTTGAGAATTAGTTAAATCCACATTAATTTTATTTAATACATATAAAATTAATAGCTTGTTAGAAGCTAATTCTTCAGATGAGTTTTCAAACATAAATATCATCCTCCGTAAACTATTTCTATATAATATATTAAACTAAATTATATAAAAATAAAAGTAGAATTTAATTATTGAATATATAAAAATATACAGATAAAAAGGCTATCATAAAGATAGCCTTTTATTATTATGCTGTCAGAATTTTAAACTATTTACCAGCCATTTGTTGCTCAGCCATTTCCACTAATTTTTTAGTCATATATCCGCCAACATAACCATTTTGTCTAGCTGTTAAGTTTCCTTTGTCAATTGTTTCATAGTTAGCTAAACCTATTTCATTAGCTATTTCTAATTTCATTTGGTTTAATGCAGCTTTTGCTTCTGGAACTACTGTTTTGTTGTTATTTGTGTTTGTCATAGTAAAATTCCTCCTTAGTTGTTGTTTAACAGCATCTGTACTCTTGCTGTTGATACTAATTTGCCCATGAATAAGAATTTATATACATTTTTTTTAAATTTTATGACTCTTTATGATTCATTTTTATTTTTTTATCTTTACGAATACCTTCTTCTATATTATGAGGCTCTCTAGGGTGCATAGTACTTTTGTATATTGTTCTGTGAGTAGAAATTTCTGTAGCTCTTCTTTTTTGATTTCCAACATTCATTTTTATATTTGACATAAAAATACCACCTTTCATTAGTATTAATTTTATTTTCTCCAAATAATAATTTTATTTTAATAGTAATTTTTTGAAATAAAAAAAAATAAATTTGAAGTATAGCATAAATTTTTTATAAGGGGGTGTGTTAGTGAATAATAAACTAAAGAAATTTAAGTCTTTAATGTCTAGTGTGTTATTTTTATCAGCTACATTAGTATTAATTTTTATAATGGTATGTATGCTACAAAAAAGAAAATGCAAATATGCCAATATATAAGGTAGATACAAAAGAGAATAAAATAGCCTTAAGTTTTGATGTTGCATGGGGATCAAGCAATATAGATGAAATTTTATTTATATTAGATAAACATAATATAAAGTCAACATTTTTTTTAGTTGGTAGTTGGGTAGATGATAATGAAAAGCTTGTAAGTAAAATATACGAAAAAGGTCATGAAATTGGAAATCACTCCAATACTCATGCAAATACAAAAGAATTATCAGAAGAAAATATAGTAGAAGAAATACAACTAACATCAGAAAAAATAGAAAAAATAACTGGTGACAAGCCAACATTATATAGACCACCATTTGGTGATGTAGATAATAAAACTTTAGATATATGCAAATCATTAGGATATAAGGTTATAAAATGGGATGTGGACTCCATGGATTGGAAAGAAATAGGTCCAAATCATGTAATAGAAAGAGTTATGAAATCATCAGAACCAGGATCTATTGTTTTATTTCATTCAAATATAAATAATGTAGAGGATTACTTAGATTCAATAATATCTAATTTGAAAAAAGATGGATATGAAATGGTAAAAGTATCTGATTTAGTACATAAAGATAATTATACAATTGATAGTAATGGAGTTCAAAGGGTTAAAAAATAAATCAAGAGGCTATCCTGTATTTATTATTTATGTAAATACAGGATAGCCTTTGAATTAAAAATATAAATAAATTGTAATAAAAATAATATTTATAAATATATTTATTATATAAAGATAAAATTTAATAATTAACAATTATGGGGGGATAAAAAATGATAACAGTGAAGGAAGATACTAATGTAGTGAATTTAATTGGGGAATTAGATAGTAATTTAGAATTTAGCCATGAGATATTCGGTGAAAAATTTTATAATACTAAAATAAAAATAAATAGATTAAGTGATTCATATGATATACTTCCAATAACAATATCAGAAAGGTTATTAGAAGATATAGATTTTGAAAATAATAAATTGGTAAGTATAACAGGTCAATTAAGATCTTATAATAAAAATATAGATAATAAAAATAGATTAGTTCTTACAGTATTTGTTAGAGATTTAAAAGTATCTGAGGAAGACAATAAAGATCCAAATAGTATATTTTTAGATGGTTATATATGCAAAGCACCAGTTTATAGAAAAACTCCATTAGGAAGAGAGATAACAGATTTATTAGTAGCTATAAATAGACCATATAATAAGTCTGATTATATACCATCTATAGTTTGGGGAAGAAATGCTAAGTTTGCTAAAAGTTTAAAAGTTGGTGACAGAATACAAATGTGGGGTAGAGTACAAAGTAGAGAATATGAAAAGAAAACTGAGGATGGAAATGTATTAAAAAAGGTTGCATATGAAGTATCTATATCAAGAATAAAAAAAACTAGTGAAAATAATAATGAATAGGTTTTCGTAGGTGATTAACTAATTTTACGTATTGAATAGTTTCCCTGGATTTATTATAATTTATTTTATGATAATTTATATAAATGTATAAAAAGTAAAGAGGGGGACAATTGTGAAAAGTGTACTGTACTATGACTACGATCCTAATTCAGACTTAACTGATTCTTCTGATGATACAGCGATCTTTTTATATGATAAATTATCATATTAAGTGCAACACATAAAAATATATAAAAAAA
>CALESE010000192.1 GCA_937907205.1 uncultured Romboutsia sp.
ATTTATGGCTATAGGAATAATTTCAATATTAGAAGTTTTATTTGTAGTAGTAAGTATTTTATGTATATATTTATTAATTGCTAAAAAAGGAAAATATGTTGATAAATTTGGAAAATTTGTAGTAATAGCAATGGTTATATTAGTATGTCTTTTAATAAATATAACTTCTTTGCCAAGTAACTATATTGAATATAAATTAATAGAAGTAGTTCTTATTATAATAAATTTATTAACAATAGCACTTTATCCAAATGAATTTAGAGTAAGTAGGATAATGCTTTCAATAATAGCAGCAATATCTTTAATAATGTTTTTCATATAAAGATTTAAACTATCACAAAATATAATTATTTTGAATATTATATTATGTAAATATAAATCAATATAAAAGAGGTAAGGTAAAATGAAAAACATAATAAACAAAATGTTTGTTATTGAAAGTATCCTATTGGCTATACTAGGTATATTATTTTTTATAAAACTAATAGAATCTGTAATTGTATTTAGCACAACAGCAGGTATTTTACTTGTAATAGTAGGAGCATTAGAAATTATAAGATGCTATAATAAGGAGTATAAAGAGTATTATATCTTTAATTCTTTAGTAAATATTTTGTTTGGTTTAGTTTTGGCTCTTTATCCATTAAACACAGTAAGTACTTTATTATTAGTTTATGGAATACTTGCAATAGTAAAAGGGTTATATTTACTTTTAGTAAGTGCAAAATTTAAAAAACTTAAAGTTGATATGAAAAATTTTGCATATGTATTATTAGTGATATTTGGTTTAATAATAGTTATAAATCCAGTATCATTGATAGCTTATATTCCATATATTATAGGTTTATATTTTATAATAATTTCTATTTTAAAAATTTATTTAGGGTATAAATTACAATAATACTTCAATAAAAATAGGTAGCTAAGTAGCTACCTATTTTTGTGTAAAAATGATATTATAAAAGCATAATAAAAGTAAGGAGAATATAAAAATGGAAATGAATATACTAATAACTCAAGAAGCTAAAAAGCAGTTAGATAAATTATTAGAAAAAAGTGATAAAAAATGTATAAGAATATTAACTAGATGTATAACAATGACAACTGAAGCAAAACTAGACTTTGAATTAGATGAACCTAAGGAAAATGATAATTTATATGATGTAGATGGATATAAAGTTATAATAAATAAAGTACTAGACTCTCAAATGAACGATATAATAATATCTTATGGTGGACTTTTAAGCAGAGATAAATTCTGTGTAGAAGCTGATTTTGGATTCTATTATTAAAGAAGGGAAAAATTATGAAAAAAATATTAGTATTAGCAGAAAAACCTTCAGTAGGAAGAGATATTGCATCTGTATTGGGGTGCAAAAATGAAAAAAATGGTTATATAGAAGGTCAAAAATATATAGTAACTTGGGCATTAGGCCATTTAGTAACATTAGCAGACCCTGAAAGTTATGGAGAAAAATATAAAAGTTGGAATATAGATGATTTACCAATATTGCCAAAGTACTTAAAAACGGTAGTTATAAAAAAAAGTAGCAAACAGTTTAATACAGTAAAAGCCCAAATGAACAGGGAAGATGTATCTGAGATAGTTATAGCTACTGATGCAGGACGTGAGGGTGAGCTTGTTGCAAGATGGATAATAGAAAAAGTAAATGTAAATAAGCCATTAAAACGCCTTTGGATATCATCAAGTACAGATAAAGCAATAAAAGAAGGATTTAGTAAATTAAAAAATGCAAAAGAGTATGAAAATCTATATAATTCAGCAATAGCAAGAGCAGAGGCTGATTGGATTGTTGGTATAAATGGTACACGTGCTTTAACAACAAGACATAATGCACAACTTTCTTGTGGTAGAGTGCAAACACCAACAATAGCATTAATATTAAAAAGAGAAGAAGAAATACAAAACTTTAGATCAAAAAAGTATTATGGAATAAACTTAGTTTGTGAAAAAGGAAATAGTAATATTAATTTTACATGGGTTGATAAAAATAATTCAAGCAATACATTTAATGAAGAAAAGATAGATTCTATAATAAATAATATAAAAAATAATATAAAAAATAAAGATTTAAAAATAATTAATATAGAAAAAATAAAAAAGAAAAAATATGCTCCATCACTTTATGATTTAACAGAGCTTCAAAGAGATGCCAATAAAATATATGGTTACTCGGCAAAAGAAACTTTATCTATAATGCAAAAACTATATGAACATCATAAAGTTCTTACATACCCTAGAACAGATTCAAGATATTTGACTAGGGATATTGTAGACACTTTATATGATAGAGTAAAAGCAGTAAATATAAGTGATTATTCTAAAGTATGTAATAAAATACTAAAGTCAAAAATAAAGGTAAATAAATCATTTGTTGATGATTCAAAAGTAAGTGATCATCATGCAATAATACCAACAGAAGAAAGAGTATTTTTAGGAGATTTAAGTGATAAAGAAAGAAAAATATTTGACCTAGTAGTAAAAAGATTTTTAGCAGTACTTTGTCCACCTTATGAATATGAAGAAACTTCAATAAAAGCAGTTATAGATAAAGAAAACTTTATTGCAAAAGGTAATAAAGTAATATCTTTAGGGTGGAAAGAAACTTATAAAGATGAAGAAGATGAATTAGCGTTTATTCCAGGAATAAAAAATAATGACATTTTAAAGGTATATAAGTTAAATAAAGTAATTGGACAAACTAACCCACCATCATATTTAAATGAAGCAACACTTTTAACTGCTATGGAAAAAAATAACTTAGGAACAGTTGCAACTAGAGCAGATATAATTGAAAAATTATTTAATTCTTTCTTAATAGAGAAAAAAGGAAAAGATATACATATAACATCTAAAGGAAAACAGTTATTAGATTTAGTTCCAAAAGAATTAAAGTCACCAGAACTTACAAGTAATTGGGAACAAAAATTACTAGACATATCAAAAGGTAAATTAAATAAAAATATATTTATAAATGAAATGAAGAATTATTCTAAAGATATAGTTAAAGAAATAAAAAATAGTAACTCTAAATTTAAGCATGACAACCTTACTAAAAATAAATGCCCAGAATGTGGAAAGTATATGCTTGAGGTAAATGGTAAAAAAGGAAAAATGCTAGTTTGTGAAGATAGAGAATGTAACACTAGAAAAACTGTATCACAAATAACAAATTCACGATGTCCGATATGCCATAAAAGGTTAGAGCTTAGAGGTGTAGGTGAAGGGAAAATATTTGTATGTAGTTGTGGACATAGAGAAAAATTAAGTTCTTTTAATAAGCGAAAATTGGAAGAAAAGAACAAGGCTTCTAAAAAAGATATAAACAAATATTTAAAAAATCAAAATAAAAATGTAGAAAGTTTTAATAATCCATTTGCAGAAGCTTTAGCAAAGCTTAAAAAATAAAGAAAAATTAATATAAAAGATTATAACTAGAGAAAATAGCCTTAAGGTAGTAATAAAGGATAGTTAGAAATTTACACAAGCATAAGTGCATAAACTTATATTAAGAGATTATTAAAATAATAATTTATATTAAAAAATAAAAACTTGGATATACTCCAAATAAAGGAGTTGAGCTTATGGAAAATATAGACAATAGGGAGTTAGAAAATATAACAATTGATGAAAATATAAAAAATAGATTATCAGAAATACTAGATATAATAAACTCAAAAGCAAGTGATGAAGAAAAGATAAAATCTTTAAAAAATCAAGCTAAAATAAATTAAAAAAAGGCAGGTTGTTAAGTACCTGCCTTTTTTGTTGTTTGGTATAAATACATCAAATAAATAAAAATATTTAAATAATTTATTTTTTTATCATTAAATTGATATGTATTATCATATTATAATCTATATTATTTTAATAACCTTTTAAGAGAGGAGGTAAATTTATGAAAGTACAATACTTTAAGGAATATAGTAAATGTCTAAATAGAGATATGGAATTTAAAGTATATGGACATTCAGGTCAACCGATATTAGTTTTTCCTGCGCAAGATGGAAGGTATTACGACTTTGAAAACTTTAAAATGGTAGATAGTGTATATGATTTAATAGATAGTGGTAAAGTACAGCTATTTTGTTGTGATAGTATAGATAAAGAGTCTTGGTCTTTAAAAAATGGAGATAATAGACATCGTATATATATACACGAGCAATGGTATTATTACATAATAAATGAATTAGTACCGAGAATATTTGATATTAATTCTTATAATAACTATGGAAGATACTATGATGGAATAATAACAGCAGGCTGTTCATTAGGTGCAACTCATGCAGTTAATTTTATGTTTAGAAGACCAGACATATTTAAAGGAACAATTGGGCTTAGTGGATATTATGACAGTGATATTTTCTTTGATAATTATTGTGATGAATTAGTATATAATAACTCACCAATAAAGTATATACAAGGGATGGATTATGATCATCCTAATATTTCAATGTATAGAAATAACAAAATAGTTTTGTGCTGTGGACAAGGTGCATGGGAAGATTTAATGATAGATAGTATAAATAGAATGAAAGAATTACTAAATTATAAAAATATACCTGCATGGATTGATATATGGGGAAAAGATGTAGATCACGATTGGAATTGGTGGAAAATTCAGTTTCCATATTTTTTAAATAATATTGTATAAGAATTTAGGGAGATAAGATATGAGTATTTTAACTATAGAAAAACCAACTGAAAATACTAAATCAAGGAGTACGACTGTAAATGTAGTATTTATTTCACCTCATTTCCCTTTATATTTTCATAATTTTTGTAGTAGATTAAAAGAAAGAGGAGCAAATGTATTAGGTATAGGTGATGAAAATTATAATTTAATAAGTAGAGAAACTAAAGAGTCTTTAACTGAGTACTATAAAGTATCTAATTTAAAAAATTTAGAAGAAGTCAAAAAGGCTTGTGAATTTTACGAAAATAAATATGGTAAGATTAATTGGATAGAATCTCAAAATGAATATTGGCTAGAAACAGAAGCAAATCTTAGAAGTGAATTTAATGTAAGTACAGGAACTAAAATAGAAAACATGGGGTCAATAAAATATAAATCAAAAATGAAATCTATATATGAAAAAGCAGGCGTTCCAGTAGCTAGATATAACTTAGTTACAACTTTTGAAAATTCACTTGAATTTATTAAAGATGTGAGATATCCAGTAGTAGTAAAACCTGATAATGGAGTTGGAGCATCATCTACATATAAATTAAATAATTATGATGACTTAACACATTTTTTTGAAACTAAAAATGATAACATATTATATATAATGGAAGAGTTTGTATTTGGACATGTAGAAACTTTTGATGGAATAGCAGATTCTAATAAAAATATATTAATAGCGTCTAGTCATGTTATGATATATTCTATAATGGACTGTGTAAATGAAAATAAAGAAGCAGCTTTTTATAGTAAACCAATTAAAGGAACAGATTTGGAAATAATCGGAGCTAAAGTAGTAAAAGAATTTGATACGAGAAGTAGATTTTTCCACTTTGAATTTTTTAGGTTAGATAAAGATAAAGAAGGTCTTGGAAAAAAAGGTGATATAGTAGGCCTTGAAGTTAATATGAGAGCACCAGGAGCATATATGCCTGATATGATAAATTACACGTATGATATAGATATTTATTCAGCTTGGGCAGATATGTTAATCTATGATAAGTCATTTATTAATGTAGATGTAAAATATTGCGTAGGATATGTAAGTAGAAGAAATATAGTAAACGAACTTAATAATAAAGGTATAAAAACTATTAAATAAGTTAAC
>CALESE010000193.1 GCA_937907205.1 uncultured Romboutsia sp.
TACACTCAGAGTGGAAATGTGAAGAAATATGAAGTTGATTGTGTAAAAGGAATAAGAATATTTGACTGGCCATCTTATACATGTACCTTATCAACAAATAGTGATGGTACTGTTAATACTGTTACATCGTATGTACCAATAGACAATTATGTATGCCAAGACCTAAAAAGTTTTCCTTCATATCAAAAAAATCCTAACGTTGAATCAGGAACAATGGCATTTTATGGAACTAATATGAGTTCAGGCAGGTTTTATCAAAATGAATATGGGAGTTTTGGAGATATAATGTTACAACAAAGTACTTTTTCATATAATTCTTACGCTTGTTCTAATCATCTCAGTTCTAATCCTCCTTCTAATATATATACGGTTTTTCCAAGTACAGATAAAGAATTATTTCCTAATGTTGTATCAGTACAAACGATACGCTTTATGGATAATAATATGTATAGTCCTGATGAAAAAAAATTTGGATTAATGACGTTATATGGTGAAGATTATTCTACTGGTAATTATGAAAACAAAAATTATAGATATGGTTTTGTTTTTAATTTATATCCAGAAGTTTATCCTGATAATTATATTGTCTTTTATGGAAACTTTAAACATGCTAAGATTAATGTAAACAAATATTATCCACATAAAAATTTTATTTATAGGATTAATATTGGCCCGGATATGACAATAGCTTATTATGCGAAATATCGTCCTGGCTATCCAAAAAATCCCATAGTAAACTCATCATCAGGGTTTATAAATGAAATTAGCGGGGTAAGTAATATATCTTATTTTGGAAGATATAGGGATAAATTATTCTCAAACAGACCTATAAATGATTTTAATAAAAATTATCATCATTTTGCAATAACAGGATTTGACAATAATTATGGTTCTGGAGTATCATATACATATTATGGTAAATTGAATGGGAATTTTGAGAGAAATAAAATTTCTTATTCTTTGCCAATTTGGGAGAAAACTGTAAATATTGATTCACCGGATTGGACATATCTTTGTGCGCCTGAATATGGTGGAATATTAATTGATATGTATTCATTTTCAAATGATACAAATGTAACATTTGCATTTGCTTATTTTTCTATGTTAGCTGAATATGTTGAATAAATATGGCTCGATCTTAAGATCGAGCCAATTTTCTATATTAGTTAGCAGTCCATTGTAATTTTCCGTACCTAATATAATTACAAAGCACTTCTTGTAAATCATATTTTCTTTCTACACCTATCATACAATATCTGTCATGGTCCATCAAGTCTTTAATGTCCTTGTCGTAATATTCCATGGCTCTCTCATAAGCAAGTCTATCCTTTTCTAATCCACTATCCTTCCATCTTTGGCGTAACTTACATAACCAATATTCTTTGATATTCAGATTAGGCATCACATTTGTGTAAATCAGATTTCTCTTTTCTAATTCATCTCTAACTAATCGATGAGTACTACACATCACATTGATACCTTGCATTACTAAATCTTGTACATAGTTTACATAGATTTCTACCCAATTAGTTGGTCTTCCATCATTTCCTTTCATCAAACTAGTTTCCAAATCTACTATAGAAACCCATCGACCATCTTCCATTTGAATACTATTACCTCCTATGCTTGTCTTTCCTATGGCAGGATATCCACAAAATATGTGTCCAATAGGTTTATGTTCCATAATTTTATTGTCTTTTTTCATTTCTTTTAAATTTCGTATAATTTTCTTATATCAGATGGATGTACATTATTGTATATGAAATAACAATGTTCATTTTTAGGATATGCATGGTCTCTATATACATCAAATCTAGCATCCCTCAAATCAACCATGAATATTACTGCTTCTTTCCACTTAGGATCTTCCTTTCTTTGTTCTTTTAATTCTTTAACAAACTTCAACAACTCTTGTTTATCCTTTGGATTGCTTCCTTTCAATTGTATTCTTTGTGGATATTTACGATACCCATCTTTTGATTTTTCTTTTATTCTTAATCCATTTCGTAATATAGCTTCTTCATAACATTTAGGAGCAACATGGAAAAATCTATAGTTAAACAAATCATTTACTTCTTTATTGCATTTTTCTGGAGTATCCAGATCTATTATCCAATAATCATCATCTAATAAATTCATATTATATCCAAAGAACTCTGCTAACTTCTTAAATAATTTGAACTTTTTTCCTAAAATACTACCTAAATAATTATTATGGAACTTAACATATAATGTTCCATATTGTCCTTCTTTATTTTCTATAGATATGTCTATTATATCATCAGAGAATTCCTTTTCTATTTTAGACTTTAATTTCTGAACATCATGTGACTTTAAAGTCTCATATATGTATGCATATCCTTTACCAAATGGATATTTATCTAAAGAATCTATGTATTGTATAATGGACTCAGGAAAGAAATCCATTATCTGGGTCCACCAACAATACATATCTCTTTTGGATTCACTCTTTCTTATATAGTCTTTTAATGGTACCATATCTTTCTACCATATTTTAATCTTCTGGATAGATCTTAACACCTTGCTCTTTGAACAACAAATATATCTTATTTGCCAAATCATAAGCTAATGGATGTGGTTTTCCAGTAAGACCTTTCATACGTAAATCAAAGAAATGTTCCCAATCTTTTGTTGTACCGCTCATCACCAACTCTGTAGCTGTTGAATTAGGAAGTACAGTAGCTGCTTCTTGTGCATTACAACCTATCTTACATAACTTAAGATATGAGTATTCTGCACGTTCCATCTGCTTTACCCATTCATCATATATACCATTTGAAATCAAGAAATTTCCAAATGTTGGTTTCAAGAACTTAAGTTCATTATCAAACTTATCTTTACCATAATTGCAATAACGAGATGATTCTTGGTTGAAACTGAATACACGGTGGCGTTCAAACTCATTTGCAATCTGACGATTGGTTATCATTCGTACTGTAATTCGTCTGATATGATTTATTGGTTCATAAGCACACTGATACTTAAGTACATCTTCCATTTCGTTTTCAACAATTACTCTATAGTTAGTAGTAACATAACAGTAATTGCCATCATTATTTGTTTCGCTATATTTGTTGTATGAAAAGAACAATGCATCATCTCTCTTGCTTTTTGGTAACTTAAGATAGATAGTACAATGTTCCAATGTTGACAGATGTTCTGATTCAATCATTCTATTTACAAACTTTTCTGCACTACCTTCTGTTATAAGATTCAATGACTTATAGCAAGTTCTACCTGCAATCTCTACAATCTTCTTACCTTCTTCAAGTGTTGCTTCACCTAAACTTAAAATCTCTGCTGTTTGACTATCAATTACTTTCATGTTTATAAGTTATATCTTTTATATATTTTGCTGGTATATTTTGGTATGTATATATGTAATGTTCTTGTTTAGTACCCATAGTAACATCTTCATAAAAATTTCCATTTAAATTCCATAAAGATATTTGCAATATAACATAATCATCTTTTTTATTTAACTTATTTATTGTATTTAATATGATCTCATCCTTTTCTTTTGATGAACTTACATTAGGAAGTATCAAATATATTCTACTAGGAAAATATCTATATTTTGAATTGCCTTTTACTTTAAGACCTTCTTTCTTTATTTTTTCATATTTTTCTTTTGATGTAATATGATAAGCAATACCATTATTTCTTTTAGTAAAATCTTTTATTTTCTTAGAATATCTTGGTTCATATAAAGCCAACCATACATCATATTTTTTATTGTATTGAGTTTCTGATATATAGTAATTAAAGAATTCTAATATATTTATAAATTTATCATCATTATTTATCTTATCTAATTCTTCTTTTGTTTTCTTTATAATATAAAACCCATCTTTAGGTTCATCTTTGATATTTAACTTAGTATCATCAGTACCGTATACTCTATAAATATCAATATCATTATATATTGATTTTATTTTTTCAATAAGCTTATCTATTGAATGAGTATTGAGCATTTCTAATATAGGATCATTATTATAATCTTTTGCTGCTTCAATTACATTATCAGGGCATTCTATTCCTTCAAAAAACCAATCTAACCATTCATTTCTCCTTTCTAATTCTTTATAAGGAGATTCACAACAAGAAAACATTCCTATTGGCAATACATATTTGTTTTGTTCTTCTTGTATAAAATTAACTAAACTCTTCATAATATCTATCTAAAACAAATCAAATTCCTCTTGCTTCTCTATTTTGGTTTCTGATTCTTCTTTCTCTTTCAATTTTCTCATGCTTCTTTCTAACTTATCTTTCTTATAAGCAAACTCAAATACTCCGTTCAAGAAATTCTCGTCATATTTGAATGCTGGCATATATGCTTTATAGATTTCTCCTTTATTCTTACCAAGAACTGCATCTGCATTCTCATATTCTGCTTTAGGTAAATTCACTATCATACATTGAACATGACTAGCTTCTGTGCCTTCTGGTAAATAATTCTGCAACAATGCTTCTTTATAGTTGAATACTTGCATAGTGTAAGTATACCAATCAAGATTAGGAAGTGTTTGGGCAGGCCCAAGCAATGTTGGTGTCCATTTGTTCCCTTTAGTTGATATGCATTCATTTGACTTCCAATCTATGATGATCCAAGTATCAGTACGTTTGTTGTAGAATAATGCATCCAATCTGCCTTTCACATAGAAATCATTGTCATTGATAGTAATTCTATTCCAAACTTCTATTTCTCTACCAACAAATTCGACGTCACCAGACTTCATGATTCTTTCATAGAACTGGTCAAATGCTTTGATGTGTGCCTTCATTCTTTCATCGGCATCAACATCATTATCAAGCATGAATTCTTCTATAGTGTTTTCATCTCCTTCAAGCTTGCATTCAGTATAAGCATCTAATTTCTTTCCATAAGTTCTAGAAACATTAGCTTTCTGTTCCCACAAATCTAGTATCTCTTTATATGACAATCCTGTCCATTTGCAGTTTATTGTTTTACCTTTTTCTTCACATTTCTTTGCTATAGCTTCTTTGTCAAACTTAGGACTAATATACCCATTTACTGCACTAATTGTAACGTATGGAATATTCTTATCTACAAACTTATTATCTAGATTTCTTAGCTTTTCTATCATATTCATTTATACTTTAAGGATTAAATATTATCTATAAAATAGAACATAAATGGTATTGATTTCAACAAAAATTATTTTGAAATTTAAGAATATTGTTCTATATGTTAGAACTTCATACTTCGGTTCAACTGAAGTTAATTAAAGTTAACAGGAAATAAAAGTTTGAATTTTAATTCAACTTTTCTATATTTTAAATGTTAAAAAATAAAATAAATTATGTATTATAACGAACTTTGGAACATTACTCCTGAAGAGAATACTCTTCCATCAAAACTAGATATCAATTGTTTGGCTGGTTTTGAACCTAAGATGAATATAATCAACATTACTCAGTTGTATTTCTTCAGAGAATATCATAATGAAGTAAGATGGACATGCAAGTCTATCAGAATCATTAAGATGGTAGGTCAAATATTTAAGATTACACTTAATTCTTATGGAAATATATATAAAGTAGAAGTATTCAATAGAGCAACCGGATGGATAAAAATACTTAGCAAATATGATTTTCCAGAAGATGTTGATACCGAACCAGACCCAACAAAATATGATAGTGATAGTATTAAATCCAAGTTTGCCGCTATCTTTGATGATATTGAGAAGATGTTCATCAGAATGATTGTTAATTTGTATAATTAAAATATTTTTACGTTTATGTTGAGAAAGACAAAACCTAGTTTGCTGTACAGATTGTTATCTGGTAAAAAATCCTATGATACAGAATGTTATTATAAGAAGATGAATGATTTGATTGAACATGATCTAGACCAGTTTGAGTTTTATGATGAGCTTGCAGAAAAAGAAAATGAGTATACTGATGCTCCATTACTATACAAAGTAGTGGTCAAAGGTAAGCATACTTCTACTTGGAGAGTTTATTTCTTGGGCGAAGATTATCCAGTTGTAGTTTATCCACTTAATGAAGGTGGAATTATTATGATTAATGAATTGTATTGGGGATGTTGTCTTCACAAGAATGGGATGGAATCATCAGAACGTAGCAGATTCTATATAAAATATGATAGTATGCCATTCATTAGCTATCATTCTTCTAAATGGAAGCAGAAATATGATAAGTATATTACAGATTGGATTACCGAACATCTTGAAGATGGATATTCTGATAGTAATTGTTCAAAAGAATATATTGCTAAACTTAAATAGAAATTGAATTAATTTATGAATACAGAAATATTAGCAAATTTAAATTGTGAATGTAACCCATCCTATGATTTGTCAAAAGATGTTGATATTCTCGTAATGAAATTTAGAGATTACAACAATTTGACAGATGATGAAGCAAGATTTCTTCTTGACAAAGCAAAAGATGCTTATTACAATACTGGCAAGGAAATCCTTAATGATAATGAATATGATAATCTTGAGAAGTCAATAGGTCAAGAAAACAAAAGCTATATTGGTTCAAAACATTCTGACAATTATACTGTAAAGCATCCATTTATGATGGGTAGCTTATCTAAAGTACAGATTCATGAGAAAGCAGATGGTAGTATTGATTGGACTACTTACTTGAATTCTATCTTCAGTTATATATATAATGGTAAAGAGAAAGCATGTAAAGTAATAGTTACGCCAAAATATGATGGTTGTTCATTTGAAATCCATATTACAAAGAAGTCAGATGGTACATTAGATATAACATATTCTGGTCGTGGTGATGGAGAATATGGTAAGGATATTTCTAATCAGATTAAGCCTATTTTTGATTGCAAAGGTGGTTTCTTTAATTTTGTAATGGGAAGATCTGGTAATGCTTCTGAAGTAACATTACGAGGTGAAGTACTTATAGACAAATCAACATTCAAACAGAGATTTGCAGATAAGTTTGCAAATACTAGAGCTTTTGTTTCTGGTATGCTCAATAGAATTGATAAGGATGTTCATGAATATGTATATCTGTTCCCTGTTATCTATGATTACAGAATAAAAGAGAATGGTGAATGGAAAGATCTTGATTGGACCCGTCTCCTTACTGATAATCAATTTGAATACAATACATTCTTCCCAAGCTTCTATGATGAAGGTATTGAACTGAATACTGTAGATGACTTGATTAGTATATATAAGAAGTATGAAGAGTACAGAAACATGTCAGAATACTCTCAGGATGGTATTGTCATCAAACCAGTAGAATCAGAAAGGCAGAACAACTTGACTGAACGTCGCCCTGCTGATTGTGTCGCTATCAAGTACATTCCTATGACTGAACCAACAACAGTAATTGATATTGAATGGAATCTTGGTAAGTCAGGTGAATATATTCCTACTATCATTACTGATCCTGTATATATGGATGGTAAGAAGATTACAAGAGCATCGGCATTCAATGCAGGTTATATGATGGATAGAAAAATCAGTATTGGAACAAAGGTTGTACTTTCATTAGCTGGTGATATTATTCCTTACATATATAAAGTTTATGATTATACAAACTTTGATCCTGCTAAATTAGGAAAAAGCTTCCCATCATCAGATAGTTATATTGATGGTTGTCATGTAATGGCTTCTAAGATTGATAATGAATTTGAATTGTTGAATTCTGCATTGAGTTTCAAGATTCCTGGATTTGGAACATCAACAGTACAAGATTTCATCAAATGGAAAAAGAAGGATTGTGAACCGGATGAATTCTTTGGTATTGAAGCAAAAGAAATGCCATGGAATATTCTTCTATGTACACCATCAGAAATTGAGAATGCTATAGGTGGTAAGACAGGTTCTAATGTAAATAAAGCATATACTAAGTTGCTTAAAACTATTACATTAAAGGATATTATTTTGTCTTGCAACTTTAGGTTGTGTGGAGATAAAGTAGCCAAGCAGATAGAGAATAAGCTAATTGGATTGCCTTATGACTTTACAAGCATGTCACATATTGCTTATGATTGGGTTGATGATAAAGAATCATCAAATTGGAAGAGATTCAAAGAGATTCTTGATTTTAATGGATGGTCATTGGATTCCTTCAAGTTATCTGAGAAAGAGTTAGCAGACACTAAGAAAGAAAATGACAAGATTCCTGTAATATTGACAGGAGAACCAAATAATTATTCTAGCAAAGCAGAATTCTTGAAGTGCCATCCAGAATATCGAATGACTGGTTCTTGGAAAGAAGTGAAGATTGTATTCACTAATTCATTAGAATCAAATACTGGTAAGATGAAACGTGCTAGAGAGAAAGGAGTAGAAATACGGCTTTACTAGGCTAGAGAAAAGAATATTGAAATTAAATTGTATTAGAGAAAATGGTAAACTATTTATTAATAAGTGAAAACTACGACAAAGCAAAATGTGATGAGCATACATTGCCAGGAGAATTCTTACTTAAGCAAATTGACAATTTTCCATTGATAGTAGATGCATCACCAACTAAATTAGCTTGCATTAAAGAATATATTAGGCTGCATTTGAATGACGATGTGAGATATGTTATCTATCAGGATAAGAGATGTTCATGCTCTTGTTGTTGTATTCCATCAAGGATAAATGATTTTGAAAAGTCTATAAAGAAGATAGCAGCTATAGTTTATGAAAAACTTGATCTAGCATAAAATATTGAAAAAGTTGAATAAATTTTGAAATTTTCTGAATAGTTTCTATTTTATTCATGTCAAACAAATGTTTAATTTTAAAATATTATGATTATGAACAATATGAATAAGTTAGTAGCAGCATCAGTAAATAACTCAGTAATGAACAACAATTTCAAAGAGTTCAACTTGGATGAAGCAAAGAAAGGTGCTAAATTAGTAACACGAGATGGAAGAAAAGTAAAATTCGTTTGTGTTAGCCGTGATAAGATTTTAGCAACAGTCTTCGGTAAAGTTTCATACGAAGACAGCCAATATAAATTCAATTTGGATGGTTCTCGTTATAAGAACCTTATTCACAACTTGGATTTGATGATTGCTGCCTGAGGTAATCAACTGGGAGAAATTTTTCATCATTTTGAAATTTTTCTCCCCTTTTCTATATTAATTTTGATAAAATTTGAAAGAAATGAGAAATCCAAGATTATACTTTACAATTGAATTAGGAATATTTTATCCTTATCGAGGACAGAATTCCGTATTAGATGCAAAATTTCGTGGAAATACGAAATTGATTGAAGAGAACAAGAAAGGATATACTAAGAAGCAAATAGATTTCATAGAAAGAAACAAGAATAAAGCAGTAATATACTATACTGACAAGTATATTTTTGATTCTAAGAAGTTTACTTTTGTTTTTCAAGGAATTCCAAATATAGCTTCTGATGATGATTTGAATGATTTGTTCAGTAAGAAATGTCAATTTGATCCAACTATGGATTATGATCTTAATGATGAACAAATAGAAGTTGTAACAACAAAGGCAGAAGATGGAACAATAAAGAAGATTATAAATTCTGAAAATTTTATTGATTCATTACCTGATTGCCCAAATGTAGAAAATACTGGTTTCTATGTTGAAAGCAAGAACTGGAAATATCTCATAAGAAACATAATGAGAAAGAAACCAACATTGCTGATTGGTCCTACCGGTACTGGTAAAACAGAATTGATATTGATGGCTTGTAAGCAACTTGGAATCAATTGTGAAGTACATGATATGGGCGCTATGCAAGATCCATTAACTGATTTGCTTGGATGTCATCGTATTAAGGATGGTAGTTCTACATTTGATTATGCAAAGTTTGTTGATGATGTTCAGAAACCTGGAGTAATATTACTTGATGAACTTTCAAGAGCTCCATTGATGACAAACAATATTCTATTTCCTTGTCTAGATTCTCGTAGGGAACTGCCATTAGCTATAGCAGATTCTGAAGGTCCACGTTCTGTAAAAGTACATCCAGATTGTGTATTCATTGCTACTGCTAATATCGGTTCTGAATATAGTGGTACACAAGAAATTGATGCTGCTTTGATGAACAGATTCTTACCATTGAAAGTAGATTATATGCCTACAAGAAATGAGATAGAAGTATTGAAGAATAGGTGTAAGATATCAGAAGATGATGCTACTATTATTGTAAAATTTGCAAATGCAATGAGACAAGAAAATAAGAAAGGTGTCGTGAATTTTCCTGTTTCTACAAGAGAGAATATTGCTATTGGTGAAATGGTTGCTGATGGATTTGATATATTGGATGCAGTGAATTTTGTGGTTTGCAACAAGTTCAATGATGATGATGTCAAACCTGTAAAACAACTTATGATGACATTAAATTAAAAAACATTCACACAGGGACGTTAAAATTATCTTGGATGATAGAATATACCGAAACATATTCTTCCGCTCCCTGTGTGACCCAGGCGCTTAACAGGGGAATCTAGATAATATTATAAGAGCTTATGAAAAAGTTAATTTATGTATTTAGAGGTTATCTTATATGCTATGGTATTATAGGTAACATATACAAGACAAAATGGAGAGATACAAATCCAAATAAGAATTATGTAGATCCATTATTTTGGATGAAGTATCATTATACAGATGAATTGTGGTCACCACATGCATTTTATGGAAGACTTGGAAAGTATACAAGTACCAAGTTGTTTACTTATGAGTATGTAGGAAGATGGTTTGTTGATAGTAGTATAGAAGATTGGAATTGATGTTATGAAACAAAATTTTAAAAACTACAAAGCATTTGATTATTCAATAAAGACTAGGAAGAAGATGAATGATGTAGATATGACTTATGTTCCTAGATTCTTGCTGGTAAGTGTTATATCAGATGATAAGATTTATGAATATGTAGAAAAAGAAAAGACGTTGTATGTAAAATGGTATACTGATAAAATGATTCCTATTGATAGAATTCATGAAATTATCTGTACAATACCAACTAAGATAGTGCTTAAGACACCTATCGGTAATGGATTAGAAATTGATAATTGTTATGATGGAAGAACAAAAAAAGTTAGTTATGATAAAGATAATGCTTATGAAACTATTGAAGTAGGTCAATCTGCTGCCCATATATATAACCAATTGTACAGAAATTGTTCTAATCTTCCATATACACCTTATGGAGGTTTAGCAAATTCAGAAGAAGAAAAAACAGATAAAAACGAAAATGACTATGATTTGTTGTAAAGAAAAGCTTAAGTATGTTTTGCACTATGTAAGAGAAACTTTTAAAGATTATTCAGTCCAATATAAGATATTCGACTTATTTGGACTTTTATCTTTGATTTTGAGAAATATAACAGAAAGTTATTCATATCTCCTATATTCTTATAAGCATCATGTATGCTTCAAGAAAGTAGAAGCTTACTTGCGAGGTAAAGTAATCCATAAGTATCATGATGTTGATAAGATTGTAATGTATGCATTGTTTCCATGGTTAGGAGTTGAATGCATCAACCATATCCATACATTATGGCAAGATCATCATCCATGCTATAAGGATCTAGATGGAAATAAAGCTTACAAACCTAAAGATGAAGTAGAATGGACAGAAGCAATAGTAGATTGGGAATGTGCTAGGTTCACTAAGCCAGATAAGCCATTGAATGCTTATGATACATATCTCAAATATTACTATAAACCAGAATATACTAGTATCATCATAAATACATTAATATCATTAGGTTTGCTAAGTGTAAAGACAACAGATGTTGGTGTTGTATACGAGGTTACAGATAAAATGGATAATTTCAAATATAAATAATTGTTTAATTGATTGGCGATGTTCAATATGAATAAACACTTTCTTTCTATTGAACAATATTTTTAATCAATATATATATATCGATTAAAAATGAAATCATTATTAGAATCAATTACAATGGTTAATGAATCAGAGTTTGATGGTATTATTGACAATATCAAGGCTTTGTTCTGTTATGACCAGCTTAGCAATATAGAAAAGGATGAGGTTGCAGAAATATTCAAACCTTATAATGATGGTGAAATATATGGAACAATTATGAAATTTTCAAAAAATACTGATATTCCAAAACCAGTCAAATCTGAATTCAATAAATCAATGAGGATGTGCAAGGATATATATAAGGCATTGAAATCTTAAGATTTTTGAATCAAATTCAGTCCTATTTATGAAAGTGTTCAATTAATTGACTATGTTCAATATAATTGAACACTTTATTAGTATTGAACAATGACAAACAAATTTGTAAATAATATAATATTAAAATATTTGTATAAAGATGATAAAGTCAATATAAATAAAATAAGATGTAAAAAGTATCAAAATATAAGAAATTATTTGTTTTCATATTTTAATGACAATCCATCAACATTTACTGAAATACTTTTTAGGATAAAATATAATATAAAAAGAAATTACTGTAGTATATGTGGTAAACCTACTTATTTCAAAGGAATATCTTGGTATAAGAAAACAGGAAAATTGTATGCTGATTTCTGCAGTTGTAAATGCTCAATGAATTCAAATGAAACTAAAGAAGCATATAAGAAATCTTGTATTGATAAATATGGGGTTGATAATCCTATGAAGAATAAAAATGTTATTGACAAAGGTAAAGAAACATGTAAGAATAAATATGGCGTAGTTCGTGCTAGCTTATTGAAGGAGTATCAAGATAAGGTTAAGGAAACAAATATGAAACGTTATGGTGTAGAAGTACCATTACAAAATAAAGAAATAAACAAAAAATGGCATGAAACATGCTATGTAAATTTCGGTACTTATTCTCCTTTAGCAAATAAAGAAATATATAATAAGACAGAAGAAACCACATATAAGAAATATGGTGTATATTGTGTATTTAATAGAAAAGAAAACAGAGAAAAATTATTGTTAGAAAAGACAAAACAAAAGAGATATGAAACTTTAAGAAGAAATCATACGTTCAATACATCTAAGATAGAAGAAACTATATATGAAAAATTGATAGATATATATGGTAAAAATAATATTTTAAGGGAATACAAAGACAAAGATAGATATCCATACAGATGTGATTTCTATATCAAATCTTTAGATTTATTTATAGAAGTTCAAGGGTATTATACGCATGGAAAAGAACCATATAACCCAAATTCCATCAAGCATCAAATATTAGTACAAAAGTATAAAAAAAGATATGGTCCTAATTGTCAAGCAATTACTATTTGGACAATTAAAGATGTTGAAAAAAGAAATAAAGCAAAAGAAAATAATTTGAAATATTTGGAAATATTCCATAAGGATATCTTAAAAATCAAACAAGACATAACTATATTAAATTCGATAATTAATAATTTTTTAAAAGACTATGATAATTGACAGATTTTGGTTAAGAAAGAATCAGACGTATTATATTTTCTATTTGGATGAAAATGGTAACAGAAAATGCTATTCAAAACAGATGCATCATTGGAAAACTTATGAGTATAATCCAAATGGAAAGAAGTATACATGGGATGAAAAGAGATGTGATGTAGTATTTAAGGATGCATCTAAATATCAGCCAAATGAGTTTGACCAGTTGGAATTCTTATACAATTTGCCAGAAGATATTTATAAAGAAGTAATGGCAATGAGATTTCCAAGAATTTACTTTAGTGATATAGAAACTGAAATTTCAGATGAATTCCCAGAACCAGAAAAGGCAGAGCAAAGAATTCAGTTGATAAGTCTTGTTGGTCCAGATTTGTCTGTAATGGTATTAGGTATCAAACCATTGAATTCTGATGAACAAGAAGAATTGAAGGAAAGATACCTTAAATATATAGAAGATAATGATTTTGCAAAAAACCTAGTAAAGAAAAAAGGTTTTACACCAAAAGTATATTATCAATATTTTGAAACAGAAGAATCAATGATTGAACATTGGTTCACTAGAATAATGCCAAAGATTGGTTGTTTAGCTGGATGGAACTATTATCGATTTGACTGGAACTATATTTGGAATAGAACAGTAAAGTTGTTTGGAAAGTTCAAAGCAATGCAATTGATGAGATCTGCTAGTGTTGTTGGAGAAATCAATAAAATTTCTTGGTCAGAGATGGATGGTACAAAATATAGTATTCCAGCACCACAAGGTTGCATGATATGGGATTATATGGAACTCATCAAATCTTATGAATATTCAATGAGACCTTATGAGTCATATTCATTGGATTGGGTTGGTAGCCATGGTGTTAATGCTCATAAAGTAAAATATGAAGGAACAATGAAGGAATGTTATGAAAATGATTTCCCATTGTTTGTTTACTATAATGCTATCGACTCTTGCTTGAATGCTTTGATTCATTATCGTTTCAAATGTATTGAAAGTCCTTGTTCTATGGCAACAGTAACAGGAATTCCGGCCCAGAAAGCCTTGGGTCAAGTAGCTTTGACAACAGCTAATTTGTTCAGATGTTTTTATGATGAAGATCGACATGTAGTATGGGATTATGATGCAGTTGAAAGAACAAAAGTAAATTATGAAGGTGCTTTTTGTGGATGTGTTCCTGGACGTTGGGAATATAGTGTATGTGATGATTTTGCTTCACTTTATCCATCAGTAGTTCGAACTTGCAACATATCAATGGAATCAATTGTTACGAATAAAGTTGGCCCAGACAGTTTTGGAAGATATACAGAAATTCCATGGACAGAAGAAGAGCTTGATAAGTTCAGAAAAGACCCTAACTATTTTGTGTCATTGCAAGGAACTGTCTACAAAAATGATAAAGAATACATGTTTTCACGTATGCAAAGGATTCAAAAAGAGCGTCGAGATCACTACAAATATTTGAATTGGGAGGCTCAGGGTAAATTAATGATGGAAGTTGATCGACTTATAAAGATAAGAGAAGAAGAACAAAATGCAAAATCATGATAAAATAATAATAAATACGATATATCAGGATAAATTACCAAAAGCAAAATATCTTAAGAATAGTGAGAGGTACCCTAATATTACAGAGTACCTCTTTACTAGATTTGAATATATAGATTCTTTAAAAGAATCACTTGATAGAATAAAATATAATAAAGAGATTAGGCCAATATGTAAAGAATGTGGAAATAAAGTAAAATATCTTGGTCTTAATAAAGGGCATTTACTATATCAAAGTTTTTGTTGTTCAAAATGTTCAAATTCAAATAAATTAAAACAACAAAAAACAAAAGAAACTTGTTTGAAAAGATATGGAGTTGACAATCCATGGAAAAATGAAGTAATTAAAGAAAAATGTAATAAATCAAAAGTTTTAAATTGTCAATTAAAATATGGTGTTGACAATGTAATGCAAATTGATGAAGTAAAACAAAAATCCATTGAAACCCAACACAACACAAATAAATTAAAATATGGGGTAAATAGTGTCTTTAGCATACCTGAGATTCATAAAAAATGTGAAAAACAATATAAAGAAACTTGTTTGAAAAAATATGGAGTTGACAATTATAGCAAGACAGATGAATTTATAGATAAAATAAAGAAAACTAACCAAAAAAGATATGGTGTTGACTTTTCTTGGCAATATGATGGAATAAAAGAAAAGATAAAATATTCATATAAAGAAACTTGTTTGAAAAAATATGGAGTTGACAATTATAGCAAGACAGATGAATTTATAAATAAAATAAAGAAAACTAACCAAGAAAGATATGGTGTTGACTTTTCTTGGCAAGCACATTTCGTAAGAGAAAAAATTTATGGTACTAAATTAACTAATTGTACATTCAATACTTCTATACCAGAAGAAAGCCTTTATAAAATACTTTGTGCAAAATATGGTTCATCTGATATTATAAGACAATACAAATGTGAAAGATATCCATTCAATTGTGACTTCTATATCAAATCTTTAGATACTTTTATAGAATTACAAGGTATGTGGACACATGGTCCTCATCCATACAATCCAAATTCTATTAAAGACCAAGTTAAGTTGCAACGATGGCAATCAAAAGCAAACAATGGATCAAGATTTTATAAGAATGCTATAAAAGTTTGGACAATATCAGACCCAAACAAAAGAAAAATTGCAAAAGAAAATCATTTGAACTATATAGAGGTATTTGATAGTAATTTTGAAATTCTATATAATTTATCTATATTATAGATGTTCAAATCATAAATTCTTAGAACATGAAAAGAGTAAGTAGAAATTTGTAATCAGTAATCAAATCAGGTGTACATGCAATATTTGGCGGTACTATGTATACAGTAAACTATATTCTTAATGAGAAAGACAATACTGTACATAAAAACATTTTATGTCTTGTAGAAGTGTTGCCTGCTAAGAAAGATGATGAACTTATTGTAAGTTGTACACCGCATAATATGAAATTCTTCGAAATAAAAGAGAATGGAGAACCAGAACAGCTCTATCTTTGGAGTTGGGAATTCATGACAGATGAATTTAAGAAGAATTACAATTATGTAAATAATACAATAAACAGATTATATAAGAAAGGAAAAATAAATGTTTAAGATATCAGAAATGGATCATTTTCACGATTGGTTGAAAAATGAACTTGATGCAATGATAGACCAAAATGTTTCTATTAAAGTTCCTGAATTAATACCATCTCCAAGAGGATTTGGTGCTAGTATTGAACGAGTAGAACATATTGGTAAAGTGTTGAATTCAAGAGTAACATTGGTAGCGCCTAAGAATGTCAAATATCCAGTATATAAATGTGAATTGAGAATTCATAATAAAGATGGTAAGAAAGAATGGCTTACTTTG
>CALESE010000194.1 GCA_937907205.1 uncultured Romboutsia sp.
TATTTAATGCAACATAAATATAAAGTGTTGCACTTGTATTGACAATCTATCAATTAAATAAATTATCTTTAATTTTATCATTTAAAAAATCATTTATACTAAGATCATTATCATTATTGTGGCATAATTTTAAAATAAATTTTATTATTTTTTCTTCATCTTGTTCAATATAAATACCTTGCTTATGTTTTGTTAAAATTTCTATATCATAACTTTTAAGGATTTTTTTAACTTCCTTAAGATCATTTTTTACTGTTGATACACTTACATGCATCTTATCAGCTAATTCTTCAAGTCTTATAGCATTATCAATTTTATAGCTTATATTTAACATTGTTTTCAATATATAATGAACCCTGTCTATATCATTATAATATATATCATTTAAATTTAATTTAGAAAAGTCTCCCTCTAGTTTATATCCAACACCTCTAATTGATAAAATTTTTCCATTTTTTATTTCTTTGTTCAATGACTTTATTTCACTTTGAATAGTTTTTGTTGAACATCCTATTTCTTGACTTAAAGCTAAACTACTTACTGGATTTTTTGAATTTAAAAGTATTTTTATAATCTGTGATGCTCTTTGATTTATATTTGTCATGTAAAATCGTCCCCTAGTTTATATAATTTCCTTACTTAAATTACTTTTTTAATAAATTGATTATACCCATAGTTTGTAATATTTCACTTTATTTATTCTATAATATTAATGATTTTTAGAAATAATAAATAAAAATGTATATAAAATTATAATATTTAACAATATACATATAAAAAAGGAGGTAGCTATGAAAAAATATGCTTTTGAATCTAGATTAGATGCTTTAAATTTTTTGGACAATCATAATTTTAAATATTATGTTCCAAGACTAAAAGAATATATGAGCAATATTAAAGATGAGTTAAAACATTATTATATAGAATTATCAAATTCTAATGAAGTTAATTATTGTGCCATTGTATCTCTTTCTGAAGGAAAGGAGATTAAAGAAGACTTCTTTGATATAAATAAAGTTTATGAGTTTAAAGATACTGTTTATGATAAGAAACTTAGAGAAAACAAATATAAAGAAGGTATTAATAAAGGATATTTTTAAATAAAAAATTACCTTTGCTTAAAAACAACATCGGTTAATCATTTAAGTCTTTATCGATAAAATTATACTTTCTTACTATATAAAAAGTAGCCTTAATATAAATTACTAAGGCTACTTTTTGTACATAATTTAATGTTCTTATTATATTTACTTAATATTAATTATATATTAATTACTTGTTTCTTCTTATTTTTTATATATAATTTAAATATAACTGTAATAAATATAATACCTAATATTACACCTATACAATCTATAAACACATCCTGTATCATTCCTGAAAGACCTGGAACAAATAATTGATGTATTTCATCACTAATTGCATATAATATACTTATTATAAATGAGTATTTTATACTTAAATTTATACTTCCTTTATGAGTATAAACCATTATAAAGGATAATATGGATAAAACAAAGTATGAAAATATATGTGCTGATTTTCTAATTACAAAACTAGCACCTTTTAATTGATAAAGTTTTAATAAAATATCTTTAAATGATTCATTATTCTTAGCTATTACATTTACAAAATTTATAACTTTATCAGATTGATTTGTTGAAACAGTTGCTTCTTGGTTTGAAAAATAAAATATAAGCCCCATCCAAAGTAGTACTAATAATATTGATATTTTTTTCATAACTAATCTCCCCAAATTTTATTATTATAATATAATATCATATTAATACTTTAATTGATAATTTTTTCTTGGAATTTAATTTTAATTATATGGAAAAATAAAATTGTAATAAGATATTACAAATAAATTTTAAGGAGAATAATATTTATGGAAACTAATCACAAAAATTTACTAGATGAATCTATATCTCAGTACAATGACAGTGCTGTACCAAAAGTACCTGTATTTACTGGTGAAGACATAACTTGTGAAGTTTATTATTTTAAACCAGGACAAGTTTTAAATTTACACAGACATCCAAATGGCGAACAAATATTTTTCTTCTTAAAAGGTCACGGTACAATGACTATAGGCGAAAAAACAGATCATCATGTTCATACTGGAGATACAGTGTTTATAAAAGCTGGTCAATGGCATGGAATAACTAACTGTAATGAAGAAGAAATGGTTGCAGTTCAAGTTACTAAGTTTGGAGCTGGAGCAGAATTTAAGACTGAATAATTTTAACTTTGTAATACTAAACCAAATAAAAATTGCCAATACTTTAATGTAATTAAAAAGGTATTACCTTTATGGTAATACCTTTTTTGTATTTTAAAAATGGCAAGACTTCAAAATACAATTACTTAGCTAATTCTTCTAATAATTCTTCTTCTGAATCAGCAGTTATTAATTCATCATTTTTGTATGCAGTAAATTCTGAACCACACTCATATATACATCCGTCTTCTATCTCAACATCACCAGATAATTTTTTCTTTAAATCATCTATACTGATTCCTGAACACATTGAACATATTTTTATCATTTTAAAATTCCTCCTGCGTTATAAACTAATTTTGAACTATCTCATTATATTTATACACAGAAGGAAAAATTTAAAACATTTTTTTATATTTTTTATTATTTTATTCTATCATATTTTCTTAAAATATAAAAAATAATATAACATAAAGCTATAATTATTTCCAATTAATTTTAACCAAATACATTTAACTATATATTAAATATTTCTTGTTTTAATTTATTTATATTTATACTTTTGTTTAAGTTTTTTATTTTAGCTTCTAAATATTCTATATTATAATTTCTATCTATTATTATGCATTTATTTTCTTTTATCATAGTTTGATTTAGTGGTGAATTTATATTACAACAAGCTAATATTCTATTTTGTTTTATTGTATACTTAGCAGTATGCATTGTACCTGAATTTATATCACTTTGTACTATTATTGTTGCTAGGCTTAATCCACTTTCAATTCTATCTCTTTGTATAAAGTTATTTTTATAAAGTTTCGATCCTATTTCATACTCACTAACTAAACATCCATTGTTGTCAATTATATCTTGAGCTAATTTTTCATTTTTACTAGGATATATAGTATCAAGACTACAAGGCATAACTGCTGTAGTATTTTTATTTATACTTAAAACACCCTTGTGTGCATGTTCATCACATCCAAGTGCTAATCCACTTACTATATTATAATCTTTACTTGCAAATATTTTACCTAAATTATAAGATGTTTCAAGCCCTACTTTATCGGCCTTTCTACTACCTACAATAGATATATTTAATTTTTTATTTAAATTTTCTATATTTCCTTTATAAAAAAGCAGTATAGGTGCATCTTCTACATATTTTAAATTTGATGGAAATTTATCATCTAATAAATTTACCATTTTTATATCGTGGATTTTAGATTTATATATTATTTCTTTTGCTTTTTCATTTGCTATTTTTATTTGTTCTATTGTCGGTATAATTATTCTTTTATGTTGCTGTTTTAAAATTTTGAATACTTCTATTATATCATTTTCGTCCTTTGGCATATTTATTGGTTCATTTATAAAATAGTAAATACTTTTTGTGCCTACTTTGGGAATATTCTTTAATGTTAGTATTAAATTATTCATATATTATTCTCCTTTAAACTATCATTCCCAAATATAATAGTATTTATATTAAATCTTAGATATTAAAAATATATTATTTTTATTTTATATTATTTTATAAAAATATTTTGTGTAATTATATAAGTTATAAATTATAATATCTTTATATATAATGAGAGTTAGGTAAAATAATTGGATTTTAAGAAACTATTAGAGCTTATAAAAAAAATACAGATGTTCCTAGATGGAATAGAGGTGTTAGATATTATAAAAACAAGTCTGTTTACCATGTTAGCTTTAGTTTAAATGAAAATATAATAACATATCTTAGAATCTTAATTTGAAAACGAAGTTTATAGTAATACCATATCCTTAGATACCAAGAATTTAAAAATAGTTGGTTGTATATGTACATATGACGATTTTAGAACTAGAAATGAAGGTAATAAATTATTCGTATGTAAACATTTAGTAGTACCTCTACGTTCTTTTAATCCATCTTCACCAAATTCATTATATCTTTTTACCCATAGTAGAACTCTTTTATTAGAGCTTAAACTAAGTTCTCTTGCGATTGTAGTACTTCCAATTCCTTCTTCTAAATACATTTTTACAGCTTTAAGTTTTATATCAAATGAATAATTCATATTTTTCTTCTTATTTTTTTGCATAAAAATCACCCCTCAAAGTAGTATTTTACAAGTCTTTTTTACTTATGTCTACTTTAAGGGGCTCAGTTCAAACTACCATAGAACTTTTAAATAATTATATCATTAATGGTCATAAGATATTATTATTCTCTCAATTTACAACTGTTCTCAAAAATTTAGGAAAAGAGCTATCTAAAAATAATATCACTTACTCATATATAGATGGAACTACACCGTCTAAAGAAAGACTAAAATTAGTTGACGAATTTAATAATACTGATGAAAACAAGGTGTTTTTAATATCTTTAAAAGCAGGTGGAACTGATATAAATACTACTAAGAATGATGTTACATTCATCATCTGTATAGCCATTTGTTTTGTGCTTGAACTTATATTATAAAAATATATTACAAAATCTTTAAGTACAAATATTAGTATAGAAGAAAACCCTCTAAGTATAATAGCCATACCTACAAATGTTATTCCCCTTTTTTGAGCCAAGTCTACTTTGACATTTCCAAATGTAAATACTTGTTTTATAATTTGACTAAGTGCATAGGCTGTATGCATTTTTTTGCTGTGATTACAATATTATATTTATTATAATTCTCTTTATTTAATCCACTTACAAATACTTCTTCATCTTATGACAATGTAAAATATATTTTTCTACATAATGTATACAATGGATTATATATCCTAGTATCCATCATATAATCACTCACTATGAAAAATTACTTATTGTATATTATTCATAAAAAAAGTAATTGTTTCATATTTTACATTTTTTATTGTATAAATATAAATTGTACTAATTAAAGCTCTTTTTTATTAATTATAAGAAAACAATAAAAAGCTATGAGGTTAACTTCATAGCTTTTAAATACACAATTATTATAAAATTTTATATAATTAATTACTTAGTGCCCCATCTTAGACATATCATCTTTAGAAATACCATGACCTGCCTTTTCTCCTACACCTGTTACTTGAGTTGATTGTATTTCTCCATTGACAAATTTTATTTCAAATGCCTGACCAAATCCTTTTACAAGTCTTCCAACTTTTATGTCTAGTTCAAACATATCAAAATCCATTTGTTTAAATATAGACATCATTTTAGCATCATGTATATCGTCAAATTTAGCAAATATTTCTTCACTAACATTGTCTAACAGTTTTGCTTCACAATCAAATGATAATCTAGTTCTTGCAAATATTGTCTTTGCATCACTTTCATCTTCTATAATCATAACTGCACATTTTTTATTATCTCTTAAGTTATAGTAATGATTTGCAGCTTTGCTTAGATATACATATATCTTTTCTCCAATCATAACAAATGGTGCATAACTTATTGCAGGATTATTATACTTATCTATTGAACTTATCATTAAACTTTTTTGATTTTTTAATAAATTTTCCATATTCTTTTCTCCTTTGTATTACAACATTATATTTAATATATTTTCTATCATCCACAAACAACCTCTAAATCCTAAATAAGGAGTATACGGATATATATTTCTTCTATGCAAATTTGGATTACTAACCTGTAAATCTAATTTTGAATTATGCTTCATATCTAAACTTGGTCCATCAGCTAATAGCATCAAAAGTTTTGTTTCTTTCAAATATTTCATTCTATCTAATTCATCAGAACTAACTATTACGGATTCATCTTGGCAAGATGTATTATATAGTATTTGTTTTCGGTCAACTTCAATACCTAATTCTTTTAATAATTCATTTATACCTATAACAGTATCGTAATCACCAAATATTGCAGCTTTTTTACTTCCTTCATAGAAATAAAACTTACGTCTAATTCCGAATATGTGATTTTCAACACTTTCAATTTCTTTATTTAAATTATTCTTATTTATTTCCCAAGAAGTAATCTCATTTACAACTTCCACAAATGATATAGAATTTTTAAGTCCATACATATTCATATATACATAAGGTATATTAAATTTTTCTTCCATAATCTTAGCTGCCTTTAACCCTTCTTTTCTCATAACTATATTAATTGAGGCAAGTGAAGCTTTTTCTATTTCTTCTATTGTTGTATATGCTGTAAACATTGTATTTATATTCTTATTGAATATAGTTTTCATTATTCTTTTAATTTCTTCACTATCGGATAAAAAATTATATTTATCAATATTTGATCCTATTATATTATAAGTTTGTTCTAAATTTGCTATATTTAATTCTTCTTTATCTTTAACAATATTATTTATAAGAAGTGCTAATGCATTTTCAACTCCTACATTATAATCATATTTAAATCCAGCTGTATTTATTGGTATTAATTTTGATACTACTTTATCTTCTAAAGACTTGCAAACACTTTTAACATCTGCACCTATAACTGATGATACTGAAGATGCCATTACAAATATATATTTAGGCTTTATATTTTCATCTATTTCTAATATTGAGTTTTCAAGTCTATCATACTTACCAAAAGTTACATCACTTTGATCCATATGAGTTGAATATATTTTTGCCTTATCTTCTCCATTTAAGCTTCCTACAACCTCAACTCCATAATGAGTTGTTCCTGCTGGTCCAAATTCTATTACACATGCACCCTCTATTGATGATAATGTCCATATAATTCCCATTCTATCATTTGCTACCGGAAAATACTTATATACTTGCACTTTACATACCTCCCATTTTAGTATTTGATTCTAGTGAAAATAACTTAATTAGACTTTCCATAATACCAATTGGAAGTTCATATCCGATTTTTTGTGCATGTTCATCTAATGTTATCTGCATTAAACCTTTTTCTTTAAGTAGCATTGGATTTTCATGTCCTATATATACATCTCCTCCAATTTTATCATATAACTCTCTAAGAGGTGCAATATTAGCTATTCTACTTATATATGGGTTAAATCCTTTTTTAGAAATATTATCCTTATATCTTATGTCCTGTTCATACAGCTCTCTTACTTGTATAAATATTGGTTCCATACCTAAATCACTTAAAAAATCAGTTGTTTCCAAGGCCATCATAGGTGTATTACCATATATTAATTTTTTATCTTTGAGTAATTCACTACATTGAGAGTATAATATATCATACCTGTCAATTTCTTCTTTTAATTCATTTAATAAATCTAACTCTAAAATTTCACTTAATTTTTTGTAATTTGTAGTTATAGTTTCCTTATTCATGTGCTTATCAAAATAAATATAATCTATATCAAACTTTTTCTTCATTGACTTAGCTAAATCTAGAGCTATCATATCTGTTACTATATTTAATTTAGATTTTGAAGCATTTTTTATATCTTCTATATCACACTTTGAAGGTATAACTGTATTAATATTTATATTATTTTTTGTAAGCAATTTTATAAGTTCTGTTTCTTCGACATTTTTTTGTCTATGCCCAAGTATATTAATACCTTCTCTATTATCAAATTTTTTCATAGCATTACTTAATACTGCAAGAGACCTACTCATACCCGGTATATGAGCATTACATGTAAAATGATCAGTATTTACTACAAAAATAGGTATATCTACTTCACCTTCTAATGAATATTTAAGAGATGTATAGTCTTCTCCTATTATTTCTGGAACACAAGTTGAAACAATCATTACTGCATCTGGATTTTCAATTTCAACTATTTGTTTTATAGCATTTTTAACTTTATTTTCAGCTCCAAATACTACATCTTTTTCTTGTATAGCTACTGAGTAAACACTATCATTCCCTTTTTGTCTATGATATGCAAAGTTTTTAGTATAATAAGTACATTCACTAGTTCCTACTACTATCAATACCATATTTTTTATATATGAAGCAGTTAATGCCACTCCAAACAAAGGACAATGTGTTCCTGGAAAAATTGCATGAGATAATGATTTTATATCTTTATCTTCATTTATTTCATTTAATCTATTTAAAACATCTAAAGTATACATACTTTTTCCTTTCTATTTTTATAATCTATGCATACATACTATCTAATTTAATTGAACTAGAATTTATAGTTTGTATTGGATGAATTCTTGGCTTGTTAGTTATTGGATCGTCATCAATATCACATTCTACTTTATATACATGATTAATCAACTCATGATTTATAGTATCTTGTGGTTTTCCATCTGCAACTACATCACCATCCTTCATTATAATTAATCTATCACTATATTTACTTGCTTGATTTAAATCATGAAGTACCATTACTATAGTTATATTTAATTTTTCATTGATATCTCTTATTAATTCCATAAGTTCTAATTGATGAGATATATCTAAATAGGTAGTTGGTTCATCAAGCAATAATACTTCTGGCTTTTGACATAGTGCCTGAGCAAGATATGATCTTTGCCTTTCTCCACCTGATAATGCTCTTACTGGTCTTTTTTTGTATTTTGTAAGACCTACATTTTCTATTGCCCAATTAACTAGTTTTTCATCTTCTTTACTCTTTGTTTCATACCATTTTTTATGGGGTATTCTTCCAAAGTAAACTAATTCTTCTACACTAATACCATTTGGTGCACTATTATGTTGAGATAATAAACATAACTTTTGAGATATATACTTATTTTTTAAATTAATTATTTTCTTATCTTCTAAATATATATCACCACTTATAGGCTTTACCATTCTTGATAAAGTCTTAAGAAGTGTACTCTTTCCACATCCATTAGGCCCTAATATAGAAACTATTTGTCCTTTTTTTATATCAATACTCAAATTTTCAATTATAATCTTATCTTCATATCCAACTTTTAAATTACTTGCCTTTATCATTTTAATAGTCCCCTTTCTTTCTTAATAAATATAAGAAAAATGGTCCTCCTACTATAGACATAATAACACCTACTGGTATTTCTATAGCTCCTCCTATAGTTCTTCCTATTGTATCTGCTACTAAAAGAACTATTGCTCCAAATATAATACTAAATGGTATAGTATATTTATGATCACTTCCCATAAGCATCCTTCCTATATGTGGTACAATAAGTCCCACAAAACTTACTATACCTACTACTGCTGTTGATGTTGCTGATAAAAATACTGCAACTGATGATATTGCTAATCTAGTTAAATTGACATTAAAACCTAAGTTTCTTGCTGCATCATCACCTAATTGAAGTACATTAGCACTCCTTATTAAAAATAACGCCATTATAAGTCCTAATATAGAATAAACTATAAGCATATTCACATCTGCCCAAGTTTTTGTTGCCAAACTGCCATTTAACCATAGCATAGCACTTTGTATTCTCTCACTATACATTGTAGATATAAATGTTATTATTCCTCCTAATATTGTATTTATTGCAACTCCTGCAAGTACAATTCTATTTGGCTGAAGTCCATTTTTCCATGCCATAATATAAATGGTAGTACAAGCAATCGCACCACCTATAAATGCAAATATTGGAAGCATTTTTGTATAGCTTGGAGATAGCAAAAGTATTATTATTGCTGCAAGACTAGCTCCTGTTGATACTCCTGTAATACCAGGATCAGCTAAAGAGTTTTTCATAACTGATTGCAATAAAAGTCCTGCTACAGCTAAGTTTGCACCTACTAGTGCTGCTAATATATTTCTTGGTAACCTCATTTTATAAACTATCGTTGTTACCATTTTATTATCATTATTTACTAATGCACTAAATATTTCATCTAATTCTAAATTCACACTACCTATAGTTGATAATAGTATTAAAAGAATAGCTAGGATGATAACACCCATAGCTAATATTGTAGTTTTTTTATTTATTTTCATTTTTACTCACCATATAACAGCTCACCTAAAGTTTTTATAGCTTCAGTTATTTTAATATTTGCTGATACATTAAATACATTTGGATCTAAATCTATTACTTTCCCATTTTTTACTGCATCAAGTTCACCATACGCAGGATTTTTTGCAAATGCATCATCAAAAGCTTTTTTAGTTTCATCTAAATTTCCATGTGCAAATCGTAATACATAATCAGGATTTTGGTCTAATATTTGTTCTAAACTAAATTGCATATATGCTGATTCAACTTTCCCATCCATATTATCAGTTATATTTTTAGCTCCTATAGTTTTAACTAAATCTCCTAAATAAGAATCTTTTGTAGCTAACATAAAGTTTTCACCACCACCAAATAATATTGCAACTGTTGGTTCTTTGTCTCCTTTTTTAGAGATTACTTCATTTTCACTCTCTTTTAATGTTTCTATTAATTTTTTTGCTTCATCTTCCTTTTTAATTTCCTTGCCTAATTCTTCTATACTACTTAAAAAATTTGAATATGTAGTGGTATCAAAGAAAAATGTATTTATATCATAATCTTTCATCCTTTCTTCTACTTTATCTTTAAACATCTTATCCATTACAAATACATCAGGCTGTAATGATGCTACTATTTCTAAATCTGGATTAATCGATTGACCTACTTCTGGTAATCCTTTGAACTTTTCTGGCATATCCATCTTTGTAGTTGGTATACCTATAACCTCTGCATCTAATTTATCAAGTACCTAACTTACTGCAACTGCACCTGCCACTACTTTTACACTTTCTTTCGGTATATTATTTACCTCTTCCTTACCTGATTTAGCTGATGTACAACCTGTTAAAAATAATGATGAAACAATCAACATTGATGCTATTTTTTTTAATTTCATAATATCTCCTCCATTATTCATATTTATTTTATATTTATAATTAAATATTTATTTTATCCTACTATTTTTTTTGCTAAATCTAAATAAACAATGGCCATTTCACAGCTATTATCTTTTTCTATAACAGTCTTTCCATCATTTTCAGATAATTGAACAATCCTATCCCTTGGTATGTAATGAAATACCTCTGAGTTAATTTCATCAGCTAGATTACTTACTAATGTTTTTTCATCTTCAACATTCTTAGCATTTAATATAAGTCCTTTTAATGATGCATATCCTCTATTTTTAAATTGATTTACCGCTGTTGATATATTACTTGCTGCATACATAGACATCATTTCTCCAGATGTCACTATATAAACTTCTTTAGCATACCCGTTTCTGATAGGCATTGAAAAACCGCCACAAACTACATCTCCCAAAACATCATATATTACAATATCTGGTTTATATACTTCAAAAGCATTTAATTCTTCTAACTTCTCAAATGCAGCAATTATACCTCTACCAGCACATCCAACTCCTGGTGTCGGTCCTCCAGCTTCAACACAAAGAACTCCATTATATCCTTTAAAAACTATATCAGAAAGTTCTAAGTCATCTCCTTTTTCATTCATTACATCAAGTACAGTATCTATAAACTTACCTTTCATTAAGTTTTTAGTTGAATCTGCTTTAGGGTCACATCCAATTTGCATAACCTTATATCCTAAATGTGATAAGGCTGCTGATAAATTTGATGTTGTCGTTGATTTACCAATTCCACCTTTTCCATAAATAGCAATTTTCTTCATTTAATTTCTCCTCTATTTTATCATGATATTGATTATCATTTTCTTAATTAATTTTATAACTTTTAAATAATAAAGTCTTTAAGTATATTTACTTTTTTTTTGAAATATATTGATATTCATTATCATTTTCATAGTAAATTCTGTTATAATTAGGTAGTATAAATTTTATAATTCAAATTTGTATAGTTTATATTAAGATTGGTGGTAGATATGAGTAATTTAGAATATGTTTTAAAAGATTTTTATGATTGTGTTAACATTCATATAAGATATTTAGATAATAACTTTAATTTAATATATAAAACTAATGCTCCTTCTTATGTTGATAAGTTAATTAATGATGTTAATCTTTATAATGATATAAGAAAAAATACTATTTCTCTTATAAAGTTAACATATTATAAAAACATACATTTTATAGTTTTACCTCTTATTAATTCAAGTCATGAAGGATATCTTATAGTTGGACCTTTTAGGTCTAAAAATATATGTATGGAAATTGATATGCCTTTTAAGCCATTTTATTGTATTGATTATATAGTCAATATATTAAAAAGTATTATAAAAGAAAAGTTAAGTAAAAAAACTAATTTCAGTTCTTATGTAGAAAGTGCTATAAGATACATACACAAAAATTATAATGATGATATAAAGATTGATGATATTTGCTCTAATTTAAATATTAATAAAAGCTACTTCTGTAGAATATTTAAAAAAGAAAGTGGATACACATTTTCTAACTTCTTAAATAAATTTCGAATTGAAAAAAGTAAAGAGTTTTTAATTAAAAAGGATTATTCTATTTTAGATGTTGCTATGTGTGTTGGATACAATAATCATAATTATTATAGTAGTTTATTTAAAAAATATAATGACCAAACTCCAATAGAGTTTAGAAATTCTCATAATAAAAAAAGGTAGGTATAATTTCCTACCTTTTTATACTCTATTTAGTCTTATTTACAGAAACATATTTATTATTTTTTATAAAAAACCTCCATAAATATTCTTTAGCTTCCTCTGCATAATCTATATTTATTCTTTTACTTTCTTCTATTTCAAAATTATTATCACAATATATTTTTTCATTATTTTTATCATAATAATAATTACTTATATATAATTCATTTCCTAAAATATACTTTTCATTTAAACTTCTATCAATTTTTAAAGCCATACAAAGTTTTCCTGGCCCATTAGTTATATTTTTTATTTGATATCTACTTAAATTATCATAATTCTGTTTATATCTATTCTTTGATATTTCTTCTATACCTTCTATAGGTTCCACAGCTCTTATTAATACACATTCTGGGATATTTTCAATATTCGCACTTATATTTAAACAATTATACATTCCATAGATTAAATATACATAAATATGACCACCATCTAAGTATAAAGGCTTTGTTCTATCTGTCTTTTTATTATTATAAACATGAGCAGCCTTATCATTTATACCCATATACGCTTCTGTTTCTACTATTTTAGTTACTATACACTTATTATCATATTTTCTTATCAAAAACTTTCCAAGTATATTTTTAGATACAGTAATAGCATCTTTTCTAAAAAATTCACTGTCCAAAATTATTACCTCTTTCTTTTTATTTAATAATATCTTTAAAGTTTTAAAAATTATACTAATTTATAATTAAAATTTAAAATAAAAAGATCACAAATCCTAAGATTTATGATCTATATATATCGAAAAATTCAATTTTGAATCGTTCTATATTTTGGTTGTATTCCACTGCCATCTCATCTGCTTCTTTAACCTTTAAAATAGGAAACTCAACTACTATCTCTGTACCTTTATCTACTTCACTTTTTATATCAATAGTTCCATTTTGGAATTCAACTAATGATTTTGATAAATATAAACCTATACCACTTCCAAATTCATTTGATATTGATCCACTTTCAATTTGTTTAAATCTATCAAATATATCTATTAATTTATCTTTTTCTATACCTATACCACTATCTCTTACTATTATTTTTAATTTACCTTTTGCTTTATAAACCCCAACAAATATTTCTCCATCTTGTTTTGTAAATTTAATTGCGTTAGATAGTAAGTTAAGAACTATTCGTTCAATAGTCTCAGGATCTAGTCCCACCAATATTTCTTCTTCATTGGTATCAAATATTAGATTTATTTTCTTTGATTTAGCATATGGAAGTATAGAATATACTATTTCTTCAACTAAATATACGATATCAAAATTTATACTTTTTATTTTATATATCTCAGATTTTACTTGAGATATATTGATTATATTATCAATAAGCCTAATTAATCTAAAAATATTTTGTTTAGTTGTTTTTATATGATTATATATTTCTTTATTATCATCTAATATTTTATTATTTTTGTAAAGATTTTCAACTAATTGTATAGAACTATAAATATTGTTTAATGGTGTTTTTAATTCATGAGACATATTTGCATAAAACTCCATTTTCATTTTATCATATTCCCTTTGTCCTATTAGTATCTCTTTCATTCTTTCGGCTTCTCTTTGTTGATTTAAATCTTCTATTATTTTTATTTTTAATTTTTCATTATTCATATACCAACTTTTAGTATACACTTTTAATTCTTTTATATTGTTATTATTATTAAGTATATGTATACTTTTATTTTTTTCTCTTCTATGTAAATTATATAAATATTTGGTATTAAGTCTATCTCTATATTTATATACCAACTCATTTATTTCTTTACCAGGTATATCAAATATATCCATATATTTTTGATTTGCATATATTATATTTTTGCTACTATCACTTTCAATAATTATACCATCAGGAATAGTATTTAATACTTTTTTATATATATTATTTTGCCTATTTATATTTTTATATGTATCTACTTCTTCTGTTATATCTTTTAATATAATTAGTTTATATATTTTATTCTCATCTTCAAAATCATCTACTTTTATTTCTATATTTTTTTTTATATTATTG
>CALESE010000195.1 GCA_937907205.1 uncultured Romboutsia sp.
TGAATATATCTTCTAGTTTAGTAACAACATCATCAAGTTGTTTTTGTATAGATAATGTAGAATTCTGTAATGATGTAAGAGACTGATATAATGTTGACTTTGACATGGACAATGCTATGGCCATTATGATGCTATCTTGAGCTTTTTCATTTATTGTGAGCATCTTGAGAAGTCTCCTTATACTTTGCATTTCTGTTTGTATCTTACAAACAATGTAAGGATGTTCATCAACATACTTTGCATCAAAATAATATCCTGAAAGACGTTCTACTATGAACTGGGCTTGTGTTGCAGATTCAGATTCTACCTTCTCTAAGTCAAGATCAAGCTTAGGCATTTCAAGTTCTTCATCTGGATCATCAGTCAAAACTGGATCAGATTCATTCAACATTGCATCAATATCATTCCATTCAGGGTTTTCTTTATCAACCTTTTTCCATCCAGTTTTACTCATTCAAATTCTACACAAATATATTTGATTAAAAATAAATTGGATCAACAAGTTTTCTTAACTACCTTATAAAACTTAGAATTCTCTTTGATCCTATATTCTCCTTTTATCTTCTTTTTCAAATCTTCTGGATCGTTGAGCAAATCAGTATTGAATCCCAAGGTGATGATATGCAGCTTACCATCCTCAAGATAATCATATTTACCATAAATGAATACTCCATTTCCAGCAATTGTCTTACGGAAACCTACAAGTTCACCTGGAACTACAATATTTCCAAAATTATCTGTTACTGCACCTATCATATCATTACACTGTTCCATCATAATCATTATTTTTTGTTCAGAGATAAAATAGAAAAGAATAATTTAATTTCAAATAATTTTTAAAAAATTATGCACTTGCACTTCCTTGCATATCTATTATCTTTCTAGCTGTATCATTTATTATAAGATGTTGGTTTGTAGGATACTGTTGCAGTAATTCTGATAAATTATCTATATATGAATCAAAAAGCTTGAAGTTAGTAACTGTCCCAGGTATACCATTTATCATTACATCTTGCTTTTCATCTTCTACCATTTCTACATTCCATTTTGCTACTTTATGTGCTATCAAATTATTCAAGTCAAACTTGTAATGTGCTGGTTGTAGCTTATATAGAGGGATATTTTCATTATAAGAATATTCTGAAACCCCTAATTCTATTACATTTCTAGATTTAGACCATCTTAGATATATGAAATAATGATTGTCAGTTATATTAGAATCTTGCTTAGGTAAGTATACAGAACAATCTTCTACATTATCTAAGCTTACTTTGATTCTTCTGTTTGTCATTTTCAATCTCAGTATAATATGACCTATCTTTATGAGTTCAGAATCATATTCATACATTCCATTCAAACCAACAATAATACTTGTGCTACCTTCTTCTCCACAATATTTTCTTTGGTATACTATCTTATTCTTAAGTCTATATAATGATGATGGATCAAATTTGTAGCATCTGTCACTTATCAATGTTCCTTTTTGATAGATGTTTGTATCTACAAAGTTTGTACCTTCCGATGTAACATATTTTCTGCAAGAATCAGATTCATATACAGGGTACATACCATTTCCAGAATACGTTGGTGCTTCTGTTGTTTCTTCTTCACTATCTAATCCTTCTTTATCACCAAATAAATCTTCATACTTTGTCTTTACTAAGCTATCTATAGTAGAATCAAAATCTCCCAAGTCAACAGAACCTTTTTCTTGATATTTTACTAATGCTAATTTGAATGTGGTATTGTTCCACATCAATGAACCATTCTTCTCTTCGTATGCTTCATTTACCATCCACATTCTCTTCATCATTGGAATATATATCAAATCACCTTCCATTGGTTGTGCAGTAATTCCAAAAGCTGTAGCAAACATCGTCTTGCTTATCTCAGTTTCCCAATCTGTTTGCCAATCTAATCCAAAATCAGAAAATTCTGGTTTGCTGCTTGGCATCTGACCTTCATTTACTATAAGTTTTATCTGCTTTACTGATTCTACATTCATAAGAGTATACTCTTTAAATGTGATATCTTTAGAACCAGAATCAGGTTTAAGTTTGAAATAATATATAGGTATACCAATCATACAAGCAACACTATCAGACAATGATTGTTGCAAAGCTATAGCTGAAGTAAGACCAGCATAAGGATTGTATTTACTAGATGATTCACAAGATGGTGATGAGATGCCAGAGGCAATTGATGTAGTATAGTCTACACTTTCATCGCCATCTTTTACATCATTAACAATACCATTTACTTTAAACTTTATATAGAAATCAGATGGACTATCAACTAGTATTCTTTCTGCATCATTATAAGAAGCAAAACATGACCAATTGATACCATCATAACTCCATGCCACTTCTAAACAAGAGGTGTCATATTTTACATCATCACACCCAAGTATAGATATTGATGACATATCATTAATAGCCATTGTCAACAATACCTCCTGAGCAGGCATACAACTATTGAAATCCATAATATTGCATATAACTAAATTTTATGGGAGAGGTGTTTTCTTTCCAATATACCAATTTGCTTCCCATCTACGACGTTTCTTCAAACCAGCTAATCCTCTATGATCTGACAATGTTGACCAAGTAGACCAAATAGTCCGCATAGGTGCATGACTTGCTATTAAAGCACATACTTTATATTTTGACATAGTCAAAAATCCTGGACCATAATTAAATACTGCAGAGGTTATGGCATCTATTTGGTTTTGTGCTAATTGCAACCCATTTTTAGCCGCCCATTTTCTGACTGTAGAACTGAACTGCTGAACATGGGTAACATATAATGCTTCTAATTCTCTTTGTGTCCACCTTGGTTTTATTTGATCCATGTATTTTCCATTTGGATGAACTAACAAACCATAACCATAAGTCTTATGTCCTTTGTCATGTCCATATCCATTCAAATCCTTAGGTGTCATTTGATAACCATAACTGTGACCGGTTTCAAAATGACATATTGCATTGAACATTTCTTGACTTACACCAGATGCTCCTGCTGAAAGATTTCCCATTTTCATTCCTTGTGTAATTGCCGTATATCTAAATATATATAGAAGACCACATTGACCTCCATACACCCAAGCTCTTGGTTGTCTGAAATCTGATATCCACTGTTTACCAGTATACATACATATATGACCAGGTCCTCCTTTAGGGTTCGCCATAACCGCTATATCACCAGGCATTGCTTCCCTCATATAAGTCTTATATGGGTTATCATACTTTATAGTCTTTATATGCCTAAATCCTACTGTTGGTAGAAATCTTACATATTCTATGGCATTTTCTGGATGACCTGCTAAAGAAAGCCCACCAGCTTCTATAGCTTCTCTCACATATCTAGCGCATCTGTGTGTAGACTTTTCATGAGAAGCACTTACTAAATGATTGATAGATTTTCCTAAATCCCAGTTTCCAACAACACCACCAGAAAAATCCATACCAAAAGAACTTAAATCGAATGATCCAGTGAAGTGTCCAGTCTTCATCCATTCAAGAACAAGATCACCTATGGATTTATCTGGATCAACATAATTGGTAGCCCCCACTTTATTTTCTTGGTAGTTTTTCTCTTCTTCACAATAAGCTTCATTATCATATTTCAAAGACAGATCTTGATTGGCATCAAATTCTTCTTCTAACAAATTATGATATTCATGTCCACCTTTAATGTTTCTTTCATCATACTCTAAAAATGATTCAAGTATCTCTTTACCAAGTTGATTTCGAGCCCATGTAAGATTTTTCATCAATTCATGGGTTGCATCTTCTTCATCTGCTAATACCCATTGTGGTTCACTAACAGACGGATCTATGCCATTAGGTTTATATGCATCTTTCTTTACTTTATCTAATTCAGCCTTATTTGACTTAGCAGTACTATCAGAAGATTTGTTCTTATTTGTTTGTTTAGGTTTTTTACTTTCTGGAGTATCCTCTATCAAAGTCTTTAATGTATCAAGTAAACCCATAAGCAATCATCAAACCATACTTTTGAATTCAAGAAGCTGTGATATTCCACTAGCCCTTTCTTTGATATCATGTAAATCTATTATATCTTCTGGATATTTGAAAAAGTCATTATATTCCAAGAATACAATTCCTATTAAATTATTGTCACAGTTATAAAGCCCTGCATAAATCATATTGCTAGCATTAATTTTGTTTTTCAAATGGTCATACAATACAGGTGATCTTTGTTCTAGTTTTTTAATTTCAGAACTTCTATATACTACAATACCATCATTATTTATAAGGTCTGTCATAACAGGAGAAAGTATTGAAAGTTGAAGATTTTTTACTTGTCCTGATATAGGTGTAACATTTCTTTGCATATTTTCATAAGACAAATCATACCATAAGAAACTGAGATTATTCAAATTACTTGTACTATTATGGAATTCCATTACACCACATCTTCTAGCATGATAGAAATTCATCATTTCAAATAGCATCTTTTGCATTTTGTCAGATATATCCATTCTATGGTTCATACTAGCATTATGTAATTTTACTACATTCTGATCTCTAAGATTCATAGTTTTTCCTATCAAATTTATCAGATTAGCTTGCATTTGATTATTTGATGAAGTCAATGTATTTAACAAATCTTTATTTTGGTTAGCTAATGTAGTAGATATGTTTTCAGATAAATCTGCTATAGACTTTTCTGATTTTTTATCAGAACGAGATATCAAGAAATATAGCAAGCCACCTAAGACCAGTATAGATAATCCTAGGCCACCAAATTCCTCGATCATTT
>CALESE010000196.1 GCA_937907205.1 uncultured Romboutsia sp.
ATTTTACCATATACTTTATACAGTGGTTTATCTTTGATTAGTTTTGTTAAATTTTCAAAAAAATTATCGGCATTTTCAGATAAATCTATACCTCCTTTATCGTTATAATCTTTTCCTCCGTGAATTTTATTTCGGGTATCAGATTTAAAAAAATAATTCTTGCGTTCTGATAACATTTGATTAAAGTGTTCTATATCACTAAAAATAACATCGGAAGATTTATATAACTCCACATATCTGTTGCCTAAAGTATTTTTATACAATCCTGAATATAATTCTCCAACCAATTCTGTGCTATTTGCATCTAATGCTTCTTCTATGATATAGTATTCACCCTCTGCTATATTATTTGCTGACTGTTCATTATAATAAAAATATGTATCTTTTGATTTGTCTGGATATGGTACTTCCTGTGTTGTATCATTATTTGCATCTGCTCTTTTCTTTATAGCTATACCACTTCTTGCTTCATATTCTTCTATTATATTACCATCTTCTATTATTTGAAGTTTTTCTCCATTAAATTTTAAACTTATCGGCTGCTCTATATGCCATACTTCACTTATGCTTGATTCCGGTGCTTTGGAATATGGGAAAAAATGAACATATTTACCAAACCATATCTCCTGATAATTTATCTCTACAATTCTACCATATAGTGGTAATTGATATATTTTATTATTACCTATATGTTGATTTGATATATTAGAAGATGAAGTAGAAAGCATATTTGCTGCTAAACATGTTCCACTGGCACTTACTGTTATATCCGATACATGAAATTTATCTATTTTTAAACTTATATCACTGTTATTTAGTTTATCTGACAATCCATAGCCCCAATAGGTAACAACATTTTTTTCATCTGGAAAGTTTTTATGAACTGCCTCTAACTCTATTTTATCAGGTAGTATCTCTTTCCCATCGTCTTTATAAACTGGATACTTATTCATTGATATAACATTGTAACTATAAGTTGGTAATGCCTGCCTTCCCAATATTATATAAGATTGTATATCTTCTTTATTGATATAGCTAATATCTATAGTTTTATTATCATAAATAGCTTTTACTGATACAGCAAAAGAAAATATTAGTACTGAACTGTTATTTTTTAAAAGATTTTCCTGTGACCATTCATCTCTTACTATACTTATATTGGTGCCATATATAGCTTCAGTATCTGAATTAGTTTTTGTCAATAGGTGTATTTTACCATTATTTATTATAGAGCTGATTTTTTTATCCTCATACTCATTTGCTAAACATTCAATATATCCCCATCTTATACATTTTTCTTTATTGACTTCTAATACTTCTATACCAACTGTTTTATATTCAGCTGAAAGTTTAATAATATTTTTATACCTACTTATTAATAAAACTTTGTGTATTTTTATTATCAAAGGCAAATCACCTATATTTAAACTAATATCACCCTCATAAAGATTGTTTGATATTTTTTTATAATTCAGTTGTTTAGTATCATTGCATTTGCTATCCTTTTTGTGAGCATTTAGTAACCTTTGTTTTGATATAGAAAAGCCAGCATGAAGATTACTTTTTATTTTTTCTTTATTTATTAAAAACTCTAATAAAATTTTATTGTCTTCTTCCTTTATTTCTCCCTCAATTAATTCTGATGTTTTACATAAATACATATAATATGAATATGTTGCAAGTTCATAGGGAGGTAAATATGTTCCATCTGTTATCTTTACTGTTAGTTTAATTGTAACAGCTCCTGATGGTGAAATAGTGCTTATTTGACTGCTGGCATTCATTGTTCCTGCTTTTAGTGTAATAGATGCCAAACTATATTGTGCATTAGTATCTGAAGTTGATGATAATACAGGTTTTATGTCGTTACTATATTCAGGATCACTTTCTATATATTTATCATAATTAATAAACTCAAAAGTTTTATTTTTATAAAATATTCTAAAACTCCTTAGTAATGGGTTATATTCTCCGCTAATATTTTGATTATCACACTCACATTCATATTTACATTCTTCATGTTTAGCATTAGTGGGAGTAAATATTCCATAAAGTGGTATAAACTTATCATTATCTATATCGTACCATATAAATTTAATATTTCTGTCTTTCAAATTTTGACAGTCAATAACATATCTATTACTATCATTTTTTAAATCATAAAGAAGAATAAAATAATTACCTTGTTTATTTGGCTCAATATGTATAAAGTTTAATCTTATAGCTTTGTGCATATCTATAAGCAATAATGTATTTCTACTTGGTGGTATTTTATTAGAATAAAGTCTTACACCTTTCCAAAAATCATATCTGTTTGGATTATCTGTTGCAAAAATATTACTTATTAAACAAAATTGCTGTTCATCTCCATTATTAGTCATTTGAACATCTGAAGGCAATATTGCTAATAATTTATCTTCTAAATATTTTCTAAATGGTTCCAATATATCATCTATATTTGCAAATTCTAAAAAATTATACCGATATTTTGATGTATTCTCATCCATACCAAGCATATCTAATTTTAATATAGTGTCTAATTCATCTAGGTTGTTATAATTAGCATTGATTTCTTGACTTAATATATCTAATTCATTGTTATAGCGAATCTTCATAAATTCATAATATGTTTTCTTGCTAGATGCTCCTATATTATCTATTTGAAAGTTTAAATGACTAAATATATCTATACAGCTATAAAACATTGCATGCTTTTTATCCTTTTTAAACATTTCAATATTTACTATACTATAATATAATGACTCCATAATTCTAAAATAATGATAACTTTCTGGTATTGTTTGTAAACTTAAAGTGTGGTTAAAGTAATATCTTATACTAAACCATAAAATAAAATGACTTTTAGTCTTATAGGCATAGCCCACAAAAGACAAATAATCATTATATTTAAGCCATACAACACTATTACTATACAGACTTGACAATATAAAATATGAACGTTTTTTTATCAGATAATTTTCAAAAAATAAATTTATTGTATATATATATCCTTTATGTAAATCTGCATTATTAGCAGCATTGTTCTTTTTATTAAATCTTTCTAAAACACTTTTATTAAAAATCTCTATTAAAACATTATATATTATCTCAATATATGGTTCTGCATCTTCACCACTTGATAAATATATCACTTTTGAATCTGTAAACAATTGTAGATATTTACTAGATGGACTATCATGAAAACATGAAAAATTTGATGGCTGTTTATAGGTAGAAACTTTTTGCTGTAATTTGTGAACATCCTGCTCGTATTTACGAGTTTTATTTGTTGATAAATTATCATCTATATGTTCAGATAGATATATTTCTTCCGACATATAGTGCTCTAACATACTTTCAGCATATTTTTTATTATTTTTTTTAGTAGGTAAAACTATATATTTGCCATCATCAAATTCTATTAAATATGTTTTCTTAAATAATTTTATAAAAATATTTTTAAGTTCATTATTATAAAACTTATCCATTCCACACCTACTTCTTAATATTAAACTTACCTTTGTTTAATGTCAACCCTTTTCTGTCCAGCAATAGTTCTACTTCGCTTATTTTTAATGTCATACTGTTGCCGTCTGATGTGATACTGGCTTTATCGCCTATATTTATTGTAAATGATGAATATAACACATAATATTGTTATACATTTAATTCTTACCATATCTAACTCCTTAGTGATACATACTCACAATAATTTATTTGACTTTTATGGATATAACCTAATACCCCATTTTCCCATGTTGGCTCTCCTGCTTTTAAAAATAATGCTAACAACCAATTACTATTAAAATCTATTGCAGGCATCTCTATTAAATAACCTTTATCAATATCATGACTATTATCGTCATTTAATGTGTTTTTATATATCCTAAAAAGAATTTTACCACCAGGTGATGCCCTAAAATTAACATAATCATCACTTGTAATAAGGCACATAGTATTACTTGTTTGATTGGCATCTAAATACCATTTTTTTACTTTTCCTGTTGGCTGGATATAGGAACTATCAAACTGAGCTGCATAACCTAACTCATTTATTATTTGCAAATTATTGATAGTTAACTCCACATGAGTTGCAAACCCGCCTATTATATTTCTATCTTTTTTAGTATATTTATCTCCAAATATCTTTTTAAATTCATCATCTGGTATATTAACACTATCACTTAGTATGCTTGACAGATATTTATTAGATACATCTTTTAATAATACAATGCTATCAAAACTATATCCATCTGTCAAATTTATTCTTTCCGGTATATCAGGATAAAAAATAAATCTCCATTTAGCAGGAATTGCTATATCATCTATATGATAATGGTATACCAAAACACCACTAATTTTTCCACTGCCACTAAAGTATGTATATAATTGGTCTGGGGATTTTTTATCATATTTTAGTGACGAATCATATATTCCATCAGCACTAAATAATTCAACAAAATCATCTCTTGATACAGCATATGAGTTTGAAAAAGCTACAAATACAAATAATATTACAATGAATGGTTTCATATAGATCCACCTATGATTTTATTTTTAAATTTCTATCTGTTATTATATTAATAAAAAAGTTTTCTATTGTAGAATAGGATTTTCCTTTTTTATAATTTATAAATGCTTTAGGGTCATGCATTATCATTGCATTCATTAATTTAGCTACAGAACTTACTGTAGATAATTCATTTTTTGCCCTTGTTGGAAAGGTTATATCATCAACCTGATCTGTCGGCAATAAACAGCCTTCACTCCAACCACCACTAAGTCCATAATGTATTAATATATCTTCTCTATATCCACAATTTTTTTCACTACCTACAATTAAATTATCACTATATAACTCAGGCATAATATGTACATGAGTAGAACCATATTTGTTTCTACTAAAATGTACACATGACCTATCTTTACAAGTTATAACATTAATATGTTTATATAAATTAGAAATTGTATTATATAAATTACTTATAATATTACTACTAAAATTATGATTAGTTGAATCAATAAAAAAAGCTTTAGTAGAATATCTCCAAAATACTTTATATAACCCATCTGTTATTTTAGTATCGCTTCCAGCTTTTTTTTGTTGTTCATCCTGAGATAAATTTTTACCTGCACTATTTGGATTGTATGATGCAGGTTCTATAATATATCCTTTAATATCATTTCCTTCACTATCTTTTAATATTGTATTGTTATAATGTAAACAATATTCACTCACTGTAGACCAATTTTTTGATTTACCAATACGATACTCCCATTTTCTATTTACTGATAAAATAAGTATCTTATTATAATCTACTTCCAATTTTATTGGTATTTTACCATATACTTTATACAGTGGTTTATCTTTGATTAGTTTTGTTAAATTTTTAAAAAAATTATCAGCATTTTCAGATAAATCTATACAACCATGGATTATATTTGATATCATAAAATTATTATAATGACTTGTAACATTTATAATATAATCTTTTGTAGTAATAATATTATTAATCACAAATATAGTGATATTATCTATACTCCAAGCCTGCTGACTTTTACAGGCTTGGAAAGGTAGTATGTATTAATATCAAATTTCTATGGTAATATATA
>CALESE010000197.1 GCA_937907205.1 uncultured Romboutsia sp.
AAAATAATCTTAGATTTTTGCAGATAGAAGGCAATTTTAAATTTAAAAGTATATCACATAAAGACTACTTAGGTTCGCTTATGGGCCTTGGTATAAAGAGAGAAAAAATAGGAGATATAATTATACACGATAACTTTTGTCAAGTTGTTGTATCACACGACATATGTGATTTTATAATAATGAATTTACATAAGGTATCAAGAAATAATGTATCAGTATTTGAAATTACAAGAGATAAAATTATACCTTCATTACAAGTATATAAAGAAGTATCATTTACTGTATCATCAGATAGGCTAGATTGTATAATAAGTGGTCTTTATAATATATCTAGGCAAGAGAGTTTAAAATATATAAATGCAGAAAAAGTTAATGTAAATTACGAAAAAATAATTTTTCCATCTAAAGAAATAAAAGAAAATTCTTTAATTTCAGTTAGAGGTAAAGGAAGGGCCATAATAGTTAAATCTGGAGATATAACTAAAAAAGGAAGAATAAAAGTTATAGCTAAGTTAATAATATAGGAGGTAATGTATGCTAACTCCAATAGAAATAGAAAATAAAGAGTTTAAAAAAGCATTAAGAGGATTTAAAGAAGAGGAAGTTGATGAGTTTTTAGATATAGTTAAAGAAGACTATGAATATTTATATAGAGAAAATCTTGAACTTAAAGAAAAAGTAAAACTATATCAAGATCAGATAAATAAATATGAAAATATTGAAGAGACTTTAAAGGCAACTCTTATAAGAGCAGAAAGTGTTGCAGAAGATACTTGTAGTGCGGCAAATAAAAAAGCTAAGATAATAGTAGAAGAAGCTGATTTAAAATCAAGACAAATCATTGAACAAGCTAATAACCAAGTTATTGAAATAAGAAAAGAATATAATGAAATGGTTAAAGAATTTAAAGTATTTAGAAATAAATTTAAATCCTTATTAGAAGATGAAATTAGAAGTATTGATGAAATATTCTATAATGTAGATAATCAAGATATGAAAGTATTTGAAGCTAGAACAGTGTATGATATAGAAAGAGAAATAGCAAGTACGGTAGATTAAAGAATTTTCAAAAATATATTGACTATTCTAACTACTTATTATAAAATTTCATATTATAAGTTAAATATAATTTTAAAAGCTAAGATGGAGACAGTAGATTTTAGATAATTTTACAGAGAGTTGGGATTGCTGGAAACCAATAAATTTATAAAGTTGAATATCACTCCGGAGTTGCTAGGCTGAAAAGTATATGATTAAGCCTAAGCCGGTTAGTGCCGTTAAACTATAGAGTGCTAAATATATTTTATATATTTAGAATTAGGGTGGTAACGCGATTAATACTCGTCCCTTTTATTAAGGGACGAGTTTTTTTATACAAAAAAATAGATTATTATATAATCTTAATAATAATTTTAAGAAAGGGTGATAATATGGCAAAGTTTAAGCCATTAGTAGATAGTTCTGTAAAGCAAGCAGAAGCAGAAGTTTCTAAGTATTGGAAAGAAGTTAATATACTTGAGAAAACTTTAGAAAAGGGTAAAAATGATCCAAGTTTTGTATTCTATGAAGGTCCTCCGACAGCAAATGGAAATCCAGGAATACACCATGTTATAGCAAGAACATTAAAAGATTCAGTATGTAGATACAAAACAATGAGTGGATATCAAGTAAAAAGAAAAGCTGGATGGGATACTCATGGTTTACCAGTTGAAATACAAGTTGAAAAAGAATTAGGTTTATCTGATAAACAAGAAATAGAGGCTTATGGAATAGATAAATTCAATCATAAATGTAGAGAATCTGTTTTCTCTTTTGAAAAGCAATGGAGAGAAATGACAGATAGAATGGCTTATGAAATAGACTTAGATAATCCATATATAACTTTAGATAATAACTATATAGAATCAGTTTGGTGGATATTAGATAAATTTAATAAAGAAGGATATGTATATGATGGGCATAAGATACTTCCATACTGCCCAAGATGTGGGACAGGTCTTGCATCTCACGAAGTTGCACAAGGATACAAAGAAATAAAGAATAATACTGTAATAGCTAAATTTAAGATAAAAGATGCTAATGAATATTTCTTAGCATGGACAACTACTCCTTGGACATTACCATCAAATGTTGCATTAACAGTAGGTTCAGAAGTTGACTATGTAAAAGTTAAGCAAAATGATGAAGTATATTATCTTGCTAAAGCTTTAGCTAATAAGGTATTAGGTGAAGACTATGAAGTATTAGAAGAAATGAAAGGTAAAGATTTAGAATACGTTGAGTACGAACAATTAATGCCTTTTGTATTAGCTGACAAAAAAGCATTCTTCGTAACTTGTGGTGATTATGTAACAACTGAAGATGGTACAGGTATAGTACATACTGCACCAGCATTTGGTGAAGATGATTACAACTTAGGAAGAAAATATGAGTTACCAGTACTTCAACCAGTTGATGAAAGTGGTAAATTTACAACAACTCCATGGGAAGGTAAATTTGTTATGGAAGATGGTGTAGATGTTGAAATAATCAAATGGCTACATGGTGAAAATAAATTATACAGCAAAGAGAAAGTAGCTCATAATTATCCTCACTGCTGGAGATGTCAAACTCCACTTTTATACTATGCTAAGCCAAGCTGGTATATAGAAATGACAAAATTAAAAGACCAATTAATAGAAAATAATAAAACTGTTGAATGGTATCCAAAATTCGTAGGAGAAGGAAGATTTGGTAACTGGTTAGAAAACTTAAATGACTGGGCAATATCAAGAAGTAGATATTGGGGAACTCCTTTAAATATATGGACATGTGAATGTGGTCATAGAGAATCTGTAGGATCAAGAAAAGAACTTGCACAAAAAGCTATAGAGAATATAGATCCAGAAACAGTAGAACTTCATAGACCATATGTTGATGATATACATTTAAAATGTGAATGTTGTGGAAAACCAATGACAAGAGTAACTGACGTTATAGACTGTTGGTTTGATAGTGGGTCAATGCCATTTGCACAACATCATTACCCATTTGAAAATAAAGAAAACTTTGAAGAATTATTCCCAGCAGACTTTATCTGTGAAGGTATAGATCAAACTAGAGGATGGTTCTACTCACTTCTTGCAATATCTACATTTGTTATGGGTAAAGCTCCATACAAGAGAGTTTTAGTTAATGACCTTGTATTAGATAAAGAAGGTAAAAAGATGAGTAAATCAAGAGGGAATACTGTAAATCCTTTTGAACTGTTTGACCAATATGGAGCAGATGCTTTAAGATGGTACTTATTATATGTTTCTCCACCATGGACACCAACTAGATTTGATGTTGATGGACTAAAAGAGGTTCAAAGTAAGTTCTTAGGAACTATGAAAAATGTATATAACTTCTTTACTTTATATGCAAACACTGATGGTATAAATCCAACAGATTTCTTTGTTGAATATAAAGATAGACCAGAACTTGATAGATGGATATTATCTAAGTTTAATAACTTAAAGAAAGAAGCAGAAGAAAACTTAGAGATATTTGAATTAAATAAAACTGTAAGAAGTATACAAGAATTTATAAATGAAGATTTATCTAACTGGTATATAAGACGTTCAAGAAGAAGATTCTGGGCTACTGAATTAACAGAAGATAAAAAGTCAGTTTATAATACAACATATGAAATATTAACTGAGTTATGTAGATTAATAGCTCCAGTTACACCATATATAGCAGAAGAAATGTATAGAAACTTAACTAATGAATTCTCAGTTCATTTAACTTCTTACCCAAGAGCTAATGAAGATTTAATAAACAGTGAATTAGAAGAAAAAATGGATTTAGTTAAAAACTTAGTTACTTTAGGTAGAGCTTCAAGAGAGGCTACAAGAATAAAAGTACGTCAACCAATACAAAAAGTATTAGTAGATGGAAAATATGAAGCTACTATAAGTGATTTTGTTGAATTAATAAAAGAAGAGCTTAACGTTAAAGAAGTAGTATTTGCTAAAGATTTAAGTGAATATATGAACTTTAGCTTAAAGCCAAACTTCAAAGTATTAGGACCTGTACTTGGATCTAAGATGAAGTTCTTTGCAGGTGAACTTAATAAACTTGATGCAAGTGAATCTGTTCCAGCTTTAGAAAATGGGTCATCTTTAACTATTGAACTTGACGGAGAAAAATTTGAGTTTAATAAAGATCATGTATTAATAAATATATCAGCTAAAGAAGGATTCAATGTATCTATGGAAAATAACTTATTCGTTATATTAGATACAACTTTAACTGAAGAATTAATAAATGAAGGATATGCAAGAGAATTCATATCTAAAATACAACAAATAAGAAAATCAAGTAACTTTGATGTATTAGATAATATAGTAATAGAATTTAATTCAGATGATGAAATAGCTAATGCTATAGAAAACTTTAAAGAATATATAAAATCTGAAACTTTAGCTTTAGAAGTAAATAGAGTGGAAGATGAAAGCATAGAAAAACATAACTTAAATGACCATATGACAGGAATAAAAGTTATTAGAAAATAGTTATAAAAATTCTCCTTAGAGTTTATCTAAGGAGAATTTTTATTTTTTTATTTTTTAGATAGATTGTCAATACAAGTGCAACACTTTATATTTATGTTGCATTAAATA
>CALESE010000198.1 GCA_937907205.1 uncultured Romboutsia sp.
ATTTAATGCAACATAAATATAAAGTGTTGCACTTGTATTGACAATCTATCAAATAAAAAAGTCGCTTAAAATAAGCGACTTGATATTTATATTATAAAACTCTTTTTGCCGTTACAAATCTTGATGAATAGTAAGAAGAATTTATACTTGCTGTTGATACAGATTTTCCTGAAGATGGTGCATGAACCATCTTTCCACCTCCTACATATATACCAACATGACTTACTCCTGATCCGCTAGTATTAAAGAATACTAAATCTCCTGGTTGTAAATTTGCCTTACTTACTGTTTTACCGAACCCTGATTGAGCACTTGATGTTCTTGGAATAGATACTCCAGCTGCATTTCTAAATACATATGAAGTAAATCCTGAGCAGTCAAAGCTATTAGGGCCTTCAGCTCCCCAAACATATGGAGACCCTATTTTAGAATAGGCTAAATTTATTACAGCTTGTACTTTTGAAGTGCTCGATGCTGGTGGATTATATGACTCATTATTTTGAGTTTGTTGTACTGGTTTTTTATATGGCTTTTTAGATTGTTCACTATTATTGTTCGAGCTTACTGTATTATTATTTGAGTTTGTTGTATTGTTACTTGAAGATTTAGTAGTAGTCGTGTTATTTGATACAACAGATTTAACCTCTTCAATTTCCTCTTCTATTACAGGTGCTTCTTCTGATACATATAATGATCTTATATATCCTTCATCTTCACCTTTTTTAACCTTTATCCAATTACCATCAACCTCTAAAACTTTTACTGAGCTTCCTATTTCTAATTCTTTTATTACTTCTGACTCTATATTAGATTCTTTTCTAAGGTTTACTTTATCTGAAGTTGTGTATCCAATAGCTCCTTTTATGTCTACGAATCTAGAAGCTATCCATCCCTCTCCATCTTCTAATTTAACTTTAACCCAATCACCTTGAATTCCAACAACCTTAAATTCATCTCCTGAATATGCTACAGTTTGAACAGAACCGTCTTTTCTTACTTTTGTAGCCACTCCATCTTTTATAACTGCTACTTTGTAAGTAGATTCTTCGAAATTTGCTAAATCTATTACTTCAGTAGTTTTTTCTTCATTATTATTTTCTATATTATTATCTTTTATTTCATCTGCATTAGAAACTGAGTTCATAGATAACGCCATAAGTGACGCAAACATTGGTACTAATATTTTTCTCTTCATGATTTTTTCCCTCCAAAAATTCACCATAAGCATTGCTTACGTGTTATTTTTATAGGTGAAGTTTCATTTGTAGGATAAATTATTAATACACAAGATATTCAATTTAATTTGTAACTTTTTTGTAATCTATTGTAATTATTTATGTAGTATTCTTATTTTAGAAAAGCATTATATCTTGTTGTATAAATTTTAAATTTTTATGTAAATTAATTATTTTATCCAATGTATCACCTAAATATACATTTTATCTTAATATAATTATATCCTAAAAATGGCCAAAGGTAAAGATTTTTATATATTTGGATATTCCTAGAATGCAAAAAGAAGTAACAAATAACTTGCTACTTCCTAGAAATACTCTTATTTAGTACCATCCTCTCAATTTCATTGTTTCTGATATTCTCTTAATAGACATCATATATGATGCTGTTCTTATATCTACATTAAACTCATTTGATAATTGCCATATTTCCTCAAAAGCTTTATCCATAAGTTTTCTTTGTTTGCTTTGAACCTCTTCAAAACTCCATTTATCTCTTATTAAATTTTGTACCCATTCAAAATAAGATACTGTAACTCCTCCACTGTTTGCTAATATATCTGGTATTAATACTATATCTTTTTCAAATATTATTTTATCTGCTTCTGGTGTTGTAGGACCGTTAGCTCCTTCAACTATAATTTTAGCTTTAATATTATTTGCATTTTTAGATGTTATTTGATTTTCTAACGCACAAGGCATTAGTATATCTACATCCATAGTTATTATATCTTCTTCAATTAAACTTGCTTTATCATAGTTTTTTATGCTTTTATTTATATCTTTATACTTTATTAATTCTTTTATATTTATACCTTCTGAATTATATAATGTTCCACTATTATCGCTAACTGCAACTACCTTAGCTCCTGCTTCCTCAATATATAGACCTGCAAATTTACCAACATTACCAAATCCCTGAAGTGCAACTCTAGAATTTGCTATATCTATACCTAGCTTTTCACATGATTTTATAGCCATGTTGGCTACTCCATATCCAGTTGCTTCATTTCTTGCTTGGGAACCATAAAAGTTAACTGGCTTTCCAGTGAATGTACCTGGCTGAAATTTACCTGTAACTTTTGAATATTCGTCAACCATCCAAGACATTATTTGTCCATTTGTATTAACATCTGGAGCTGGTATATCTTCTTTTTCTCCTATTATAGGAGATATTGCTTTAACAAATCCTCTCGATATTTGCTCTATTTCATTTTTAGAATAATCTTTTGGGTCTATTGCAATTCCACCTTTTCCCCCACCATAAGGTATCCCAACAACAGAACATTTAAAAGTCATCCATGTAGATAATGCTTTTACTTCATCAATAGTTACATTTGGATGAAATCTTATACCTCCTTTAAATGGTCCACATGCATTATTGTGCTGTGATCTGTATCCAACAAAACTTTTAATGCTACCATCATCCATTTTTACATGAAAAGATACAGACATAACTCTCATTGGATTTTTTAAGATTTCATAAACTTCTGGATCTGCATTTAACTTATCACATGCATTTTTTATTTGAAGCCTTGCAATTTCAAATACATTTAATGTTTTTTCAGACATATTAAATCCCCCTAATAAAAAATAAACTCTAGTAATCCTAATTACTACAGTTTATTTTTTATTATTTATTTTTAGAATTATTTATTCTTAATTTATTTATTAATATATCTACACTGATTATATTTATTGATGTCATTTTATATAAATTTTCTTTTATAGTCTCTTGCACTAAAATTGATTTTTTT
>CALESE010000199.1 GCA_937907205.1 uncultured Romboutsia sp.
CAACCTGGGGATATGGATTAGTAATTAAAATGAATAATGAAATCTCAGTACCTTACGGAAAGTCATATAGAGCTTCTTTAGAGGTATATGTTTCTACAAGACATACGATTTTAATTGATATAAATAATGATGTAGCAAGTGGAACTGCTTGGGCAGGAAATGATAATGATAATGGTAGTAAAAGAACATTACAGAGTTTTAAAATTCCTGCAAATAAATGGACAAAAATTGTTTGGGGAAGCGAAAATTCAAATAGTAAAAATATTAATAAAATAAATATTTTACCATTTGATAAAATTGGTTTAAAAACAGATAGTGATACAGCTCCTGTTACTTGGTATATAAGACATCCAAAAGTAGAAATAGGAACAGAGGCTACTGAATGGGTGCCTAATAAAGCAGATGCATTATATTCTACTTTAGGCTATAATAGTAATATTGAATATGATACAAGTGGATATGGGAACAATGGAACAAAATATAATAATCCTATATCTGTAGGAAATAGTGCAATAGGGAATAGTTGTTTAAGCTTTAATGGTACAAATCAATATATTGCTCTTGGGAGAAATTGTATGGTAAGGGATGAGATAACTGTTAATTTATGGGGATATATGGAAAATTGGACGGATTTTGATTCTCCAGCAATGAGATTAATTTCTTGTACAGAAGGTGGAGGATGGAATTTTGAACCCAGTAATGGAGGATTAAATTTTTCTTTAGGGGTTGGAGAAACATCCAATACATATACAGATGCTTTTTCATCACAAACTATTAATCTATCTAAGGTATCAAGTGGATGGCATATGATTACAGGAACTTTTGATGGAATAAATAAAAAAATATATCTAGATGGAGTGTTAAAAGGAACTATTAGTTTAACAGAAAAGAAACCAATATTTTATAATGCAAATAATGGAATATTTATTGCAGCTGAAGCTGAAGGACATATAACAAATCCTGCTGGAAATTATTTTAAAGGAAATATTAGTGATGTAAGAATTTATGCTACAGCATTATCAGATGAAGATATAAAACAATTATATGAAACAAAAATGAAAATAGATAAAGAAGGCAATTTATATTGCAATCAATTTATTGAGAGTGAAAATAGTTCTATTAATTTAACAAGAAAATCAATTTTAAATACAAGTTCGTTAAATGAAAATATTTCTTTATATGATATGAAGACAAAAATACTAGATGATGGAAGTATGTGGGCTAGAATATTTTGGCATGACTATACATTAGGAGGAAATTTTACACATGAAATGTCTTTATCTCTTAAGACAAATTATATTAATCAACTTGGAAAATATTCAAGACTTTATAAATTAGAATCCTTTAGAAATGAAGATGGAGCTTTCGAATTTTTAATTAATTATCCTAAAATAAGTAGTACTCAATATAATAGGTGGATTCAAACAGCAAATCCAATGTTAACAAAAGGAGGAACAAATGTGACTCAAGAGCAAATGGGATATAAATCAATACATTTAGATTATACAGGAGAGAGATGGAAATATGGTTTAGCTACAGGAGTAGGTGGTACATTTCTATCTGCTTGCGCAGGACTAAGCATTTGGTATTTTTCAATAGGATGTTATTCTTGGAATAATGGATTCCCTCGGAAGAGGTGATTTAACTGACACAGAAGTAGAACTATGGATTAGAATTGACAATCTCATATTAAAAGATATAAATATAAACTTAGGTAAAGATTATATAAATTCAAATCAAATAATAGAAATATAAAAGGAGGTGCTTAAATGGCAAATTTAGGAAATACAATAATTAATGGTATTTTAAGAGTAAATGGTGATATAAATGCAGGAGGCTCTATAAAAGCACCTACTCTTATAGGAAATTTAACAGGTAATGCAAGTTCAGCTACAAAATTACAAACAGCAAGAAAAATAAATGGTATAGCATTTGATGGTACTAAAGATATAATAATAGAAGCAGGTAGTTCTGGTCATACTATTCTAAATTCTACAGGAACTACAATGGCACAACGTAGTAAATTAAAATTTATGAATTCAACAGTTACTGATGATAGTGCTAATGACACTACAATTATAACTCCATCAGGTATTACAGGTAACTATTTACCTCTATCAGGAGGAACATTAACTACAAATAGTTATAATGGTTTAACTATTAAAAGAAGTGATGCAAATGGTTCAAGTATATTATATAGTAATAGTGCGGGTGCTTTAGGAAAAATAGGGTTTACATCAAATGGAGACCTTGTAATAACAAATGGTGCAGGAACTGATGGAACTGCTAATATGTTAAAAATTAACTCAGACGGTGTAGCAATTTTTTTCAATAATACAATACCATCATCAAATAATTCTAGAACACTTGGAACTAGTGCTCTTAAATGGAATAATGTATATGCTACTACTTTTACAGGAGCTTTATCTGGTAATGCAACTACTGCGAGTACTTTGCAAACAGGAAGAACTATAAATGGAACAAGTTTTAACGGTTCTGCTAATATAACAACAGCAAATTGGGGTACAGCTAGAAATATAGGAATAGTAAATTCTGATGGTACTGGAACAGCTGTTGTAACTTCTGTTAATGGATCTGCTAATATTAATTTAAAATTACCTTCTACAATTAAAGCTACTTTAACAGGAAATGCTTCAACAGCATCGACATTAGCTAATGCAAGAACTATAAATGGTACAAGTTTTAATGGAAGTGCTAATATAACTACTGCAAATTGGGGAACTGCAAGAAGTATAACTATTGGAAGTTCTACTAAATCAGTAAATGGATCTGCTAACGTTACTTGGTCATTATCTGAAATAGGAGCATCACCATCCTCTCATGTACATAACTATTTACCATTAACTGGTGGTACTATGACTGGAACAATAATCAGTAATATGATTACAAATTCTCATTTAGATGGAAATAAAGGAAAAGCTGTTATTGATATAATTAATTCTAATGCTAATTATGTTACTGTATTAAGGACTAATGCTCTAAATGGAAAATTTACTTTAAGCAGTGCTCAAGATACTTTAAACTTATGTTTTACTGAAAATAAAATTATAAATGAAGGAAAAAATGAAATAAGTCATGGAATAAGTTTTTGGGGTAATGGTTATATAATTCCTTTAAAGAACAATACAATGACCTTAGGATCTCCTGAGAATAAATGGGCTAATGTATATGCCACTACTTTTACAGGTAACCTATCAGGAAATGCTTCAACTGCTACTACAGCAACTAAAGCTAATCAATTAACAACTGCAAGAACAATTTCTTTAACAGGAGATGCAACAGCTAATGGCTCATTTAACGGTACAGCTAATTTAGCATTATCTACTACTGTTAAACAAATAGATGCAATAGAAGATAGAGATATAAAACCAAATGTTACACCTAAAGGAAAATTTGCAGTTTACTTCGCAACAAAAGCAGGATTAAATGGCACTGCTGATAGTGATTATCAAGATTTATTAGTGATGAATACTTGGGGAGATACTGGAGGACAAAATGTTAATGCATTAGCTTTTGATAAAAATACCAAAGCAATATATCATTATCAGGCTGCTCAAACTGCAACTACTTGGGGAACTGCTCATCAGCTTGCATATACAACTTCAAATGTTTCTAGTGCAAGTATATTACAAACTGCTAGAACAATTAATGGAACTTCATTTAATGGATCAGCAAATATAACAACTGCTAATTGGGGAACTGCAAGAAATATAGGTATTGTAAACTCTGATGGAACAGGAACTGCAGTACCAGTATCTGTAAATGGATCAGGAAATGTAAATTTAAAACTACCAGCTACAATAAAAGCAAGTTTATCTGGAAATGCAAGTACTGCTACTACAGCAACTAAAGCTAATCAATTAACAACTGCAAGAACAATTTCTTTAACAGGAGATGCAACAGCTAATGGCTCATTTAACGGTACAGCTAATTTAGCATTATCTACTACTGTTAAACAAATAGATGCAATAGAAGATAGAGATATAAAACCAAATGTTACACCTAAAGGAAAATTTGCAGTTTACTTCGCAACAAAAGCAGGATTAAATGGCACTGCTGATAGTGATTATCAAGATTTATTAGTGATGAATACTTGGGGAGATACTGGAGGACAAAATGTTAATGCATTAGCTTTTGATAAAAATACCAAAGCAATATATCATTATCAGGCTGCTCAAACTGCAACTACTTGGGGAACTGCTCATCAGCTTGCATATACAACTTCAAATGTTTCTAGTGCAAGTATATTACAAACTGCTAGAACAATTAATGGAACTTCATTTAATGGATCAGCAAATATAACAACTGCTAATTGGGGAACTGCAAGAAATATAGGTATTGTAAACTCTGATGGAACAGGAACTGCAGTACCAGTATCTGTAAATGGATCAGGAAATGTAAATTTAAAACTACCAGCTACAATAAAAGCAAGTTTATCTGGAAATGCAAGTACTGCTACTACTGCTACAAAGGCAAACCAATTAACTACTGCAAGAACCATAGGAGTATCTGGTGTTACAGGAACTGCTCAAAGTTTTAATGGAACTGCAAATATAACTATTCCAATTACAGCTGTACCTGCAAGTTTATTAACAGGAAAAAATGCTATAAAAGCTTCAGAAATTAATAATGATAAACACTTTATACCAAGTAGTACTAACACTGTAGCTAATATAGTAGCAATGACTCAGAGTAGCTTCAATTCATCAGGTTCTTCACTACCTAACAATACGCTTGTTGCAATTACTGATGGTAATGACTCATATGTATCTACACAAGCTACTGGTATAACATGTGATTTACCATTGGATTTATAGGAGGGATATAAATGGCTACAACAATATGGTCAGGATTAAATGCAAATTATATTAGATATGATGTATCATACGATGCTTCAAGACCAGATCCATATGGAGATCAAGTTAATATAACTTTCCATCTACATACATATAAAAGAGATGGTAGTGTCTCTTTTAATTATGACCTAGTTTGGGATGCTATGTGGTGTATGGGTACTAACTGGTCTGGAGGGCAACAAATTAAAGGTAATAATATTGCAATGGGTGAATACTGGAATGATTGTCATGCTACAGTACATACAGCTAACAATTATGTAACAGGAGTACGATTTATAGCAGGGTCTAGACGTAATGATGGATCATCAGGAAAGTATGATACAGGCTCAGATATAAATATTTCTGTTCCTGCAAAACAGACTCAGAATGTACCTGCTAAACCACCAAATGATGGAGCAATATTTAGTACTAATAATTCAACTGGAGTTCATAGAGGAACCATTAAAGACAATAGAGACACACAAGTTTGGTGGGATTGGTGGGGACAATCAAGTGGTCAACCTGATGCAAATGTTATTACTGAATATGCTGTAGACATATCAAAAACAAATGATTCAAGTACAGCTAGCTCCATTGCAGGAAGAACACATCCATATAATGCTAATACTAGAATTGATTTATCTTCTTTAATGTCTCATTATGGAGTAAGTGCTGGACAGACATTATATTGCTGGGTAAATACTAGAACTAGAGGTGATTCATGGTTAGGAAGACAATATTTAGGAGCTATACAGATAATAGAAGGAAATGCTCCTGATATAGAAATTACTACAACTAAAAATAAATATAAAGTAACAGAAGCAATTGCTCTTAAATGGACTATGCTTACAGCTAATTATGATTATACTAATTATTTTGTAGAAGCTAGAAGATATAATTCTCAAACTAATACTTGGACTAACTTTGCAAATATTCATGATTTATATAGTTCTTATTCTAATTCTTTTAGTAAAACTACTACTACTACAAGTGTAACTATAAAAAATTTATTTGGAAATGTATTTGCTGATGATAGATTTAGTTTTAGAATAGGTGTAATTAGTGCCGGTAAATCATTTCAATGTCCTCTTACTATAGGAATATATTTAGATGCACCAAAAGAAAGAGGATTATTATATAAAGATACCAATGAATGGAAACATATAAATCCTAAAAATAGAAAATATAAAGATACAAATATTAAATCAAATATAAATATAATTTTAAAAAAATAAAGGAGGATATTAAATGAATAATTTAAAAATAGATAAAGAAACAGCTAATAAAATTTTATATTTAGATGATAATAAAATTATTAAAAGCAGTAATACTGATGTTACTGAATTAGCTAAATTAGCTATCTTAATATCAGATGGTAACGAAACTGAATTTTTAACTAAAAAAGGAACTTATGTAAATCCAATTATAGATAATTTAACTACAAATGATAATACAAAAGTTCTTTCTGCAGCTCAAGGAAAAATATTAAATGATAAAATTACAAATATTGAAGCTCAAATTGTAAATATGACTAAACAAATAGATAATATAAACGGAGAAACTATTTAAGAAAGGAGTAAATTAAATGGGAACATTAGATCAAAAATTACAATATTTAAATGAAACTAAAAATCAAATTAAACAGGCAATTATAAATAAAGGTCAAAATATACAAGATAATGATTCATTCAGAAGTTATGTAGAAAAAATAAATAATATTTCTACAGGAATTGATACTTCAGATGCAACCGCAACTGCAGATCAACTTCCAGAAGGTGTTACCGCATATGTTAAAGGTCAAAAAATAACAGGTACTGCTATTAATTTACCTCAATTTACACCTATGTTTGAAATACAAATTAGTAATCAGTCAAGTAATATAGTTGGAACAATAGATTATACGGTTACAATGCCTAGATATATGAGTAATAATAGTAAAATTCAAACAACAGTTTCTTTAAATAAAGCTCAAATTGCAGCAGCTATAGGATTAACAGCTGATAAGATAAAAGCAGGAGAAACTATATTAGGTATAGAAGGAACTTACAATGGACCAACAGTTTAGTTGAAAGGAGTTAAATTATGACTACAGGAATTATAGAAAGTAAAAACTATATACCATGGGTTTTAAGATCTAGTAGAGATATGCAAGCATTTTGTAAAATTTTTGATTTATTAATCAATCATTTTAAAACAAATGCTGATTATTGGGTATCTTTAATAGATTTTGATCAATGCCCTGATCATTTATTACCTTTATTAGCATCTTATGTAGGATATAAATATGATTATGAAGAATCATATTCTACTAATCGTCTTATAATTAAACATTATCCTCAAATGATACATAATAGAGGATCAGAATTAGGTATGTCACTTGCAACAGCTTTATCTGTAAATGCTTTAGGTGAAATAGATAAAATAGAAGCACTTTCAATGTTTCATATTGAGTATGTTTCGAAAGATAGTAAGATTAAGATATACATTTATTTCCCAAGTAATTTAAGCAAAATAAGGGATTTAATAGAAGTAGTAAGACCTGCTGGTTGTGGAGTTGAGCTAGTCCCAGCAGATATAATACAAACTATAGATGGAATTAAAATACATTCATTTGCAGTAGCTACTAAATATGCTTATGATATAACTAGATATTCAGTAGGTAGAGATGATAGAATAGGATTTGCTGAAGTAACAAATCAAAACAGAGATTAATAAAAGATTGATTTATCCTCCTAAATATGTTATAATATATAGGAGGATTTAACTATGAAAATATGTAAATTATGTGGAAAAGAATTTGAACCTAAAGTACATAATGCTGAAATATGTTATAGAGAACATTATGTACCCTGTAGAATATGTGGAAAACCTGTTAATCTAAATGGAAGACCTAATAGAACAAAAAGATTAATGTATTTAGAAAGACATATAGCTTATTGTTCTAAAGATTGCGCTTGTAAGGGAATAGGTTTAGATAAACAAGAAAAAGCGGAGCAATTAATAGATTTAAATAAATTAAAATATTACATAGAACAAACTGCTATACCTATATCAGATATTGCAAAAATATTTAATACTTCAGTAGATTTTATTAATGCTAGGTGTAAAAATAATAACTTTATAAGATCTGAAACTTTAAAAGAACAAAGTCTTAATTTTAGAAATGAACAAATTAGCAAAGTACTTAAAAAGAAATATGAAAATGAAGATGCAAAAAAAGCTATGATCCAAAAACAACAAAATACTTATGAACAAAAAACTGGTTATAAATCAAATTTTCAAAATCCTGAAAGTCGATTAAAAGGGAAAAAGACTAAATTAGAAAAATACGGTAATGAAAATTATACTAATCCTAAAAAAATGATAGAAACCAGAAAAAGAAAAAATCAAGGTAAATTTTGGACAGATGAACAAATTCAAAAAGGCATGAAAACTAGAATAAAATTATATGGTAGTAATAATAATAGAGCAAAAATTATACAAACTAATTTAAAAAATCATAATATAAAATGGTGGATAAATCCGGAAAAAATTAAATTAACTTGGAATAATAAATCTAAAGAAGAAAAACAAAATATTGTTACTAAACAACAAAAAACTTGTTTAAAAAAATATAATAAAGTTAATCCTATGCAAACAATTGAAATACAAAATAAAATAAAACAGAAGTTTATTAAAAAATATGGTGTAGATAATCCTTTTAAAGATCCTAAGATAAAAGAACAAATAGCTAAAACTAATTTAGCTAGATATGGAACAGTATATCCTATTACTTTATTCTCATATTTAAATAATAAAACCATTTCCAAGATTAATAAAAGAATCAATGAAAAATTAAAACATATAGGTTGTGATACAGAATTAGAAAAGATAGTAGGTAATAATTCATATGATATTTTAGTTAAACCAAATACTTTATTAGAAATAAATCCTACTTATACACATAATTCTACAGTCGGTCCTTTTATAGGAGGCAGACATATTTCACCAAAAGATAAAGATTATCATATTAACAAAACAAATAAAGCAATTGAAAACAAGTTTAATTGTATTCATTTCTTTGATTGGGAAGATGAAGATAAATTAATAAATTTTTTAAAACCCAAACAAAAAATTTATGCAAGAAATTGCATATTAAAAGAAATAACTAAAAATGAAATTGATTCATTTTTGAATAAATATCATTTTCAAAATACCTGTAATAATCAACAAATTAAATTAGGATTATTTTATAATAATGAATTAATTCAAGTAATGTCATTTGGTAAGCCTAGATATAATAAAAACTATGAATGGGAGTTATTAAGATTATGTACACATTGTGATTATATTATAATAGGTGGATCCGAAAAATTATTTAAATATTTTATAAATAGCTATAATCCTAGGTCTATTATATCTTATTGTGATAATTCTAAATTTACAGGTAATGTATATAAAAGACTAGGTTTTAAATTTAAAAATCTATCGGCTCCTAGGGTTCATTGGTATAATATGAAAACAAAACGTCATATTACAGATAGTTTATTAAATCAAAGGGGATTTTCCCAACTTCATAATGACAATAATTATACTTTATATAATAAAGGCGATAATAACAAAGAATTGATGTTAAACAATGGATATGTTCAAGTATATGACTGTGGTCAATCTACCTATATTTATGTAAAATAATATTAGATATATACGAGAGGATGATGTTACTATGCCTGATATGATAAAAAAATCCGATATAATGGACTATGGCTATTATGATGAGACAAATAAATATATTATCAAATTAAATAAAGAGATATTAAAAGAAATATTTAATGCTGATGATATAATTTTCGAAGAAGTATATAAGTAGAAAAATAAAGAGGTATCTTTTATACCTCTTTTTCTTTACAAAAAATGTCAATAAATATAATTTGAAAAAACTTCTAATTATAATTTAATGATCCAAAATAATTGGAAAGGAATATATGATTGTGGTCAATCTGTTTATATATGGAATAAAGAGTAATATTACTCTTTATTTTTTATTGTAAAATATTAATAGATAACTTTTTATTAGGAGGATACTTATGTCTAAAAATAAAGGACTTTTCGAATTACAAGATGCAGGATTTAATATTGGTGTAAATGTTAGAATAAGAAAAATAAATAAATATACAGGGCATGAAATTGAAAAACGAGAAGGGCATAATAGATGCTTAAAAACCCAATTAATGCGGTATTGTTAAATGGTTAAATGGTGAATTTAATGATACTCAACCATTTTTATTACATTATGATTGGATTCCAAGATATTTAGGGGTAGGAACTAATAGTGCTACAGCAGAATCACCTTCAGGTATAACTACTGAAGTAACAGTTAATGATACTAGATTACTTGATGAAATATCACCTAGAATTAAATTACCTGATAGAAATAAAGTAGTAAATAGAAGTACACAAAATTATATTCAACTTATCATCTCTACATATTTACCAGAAGAATATTATTTAAATGAAAGTATAGGTGAAGCTGGTCTATTTTCAGGAGAAACAGGTAATAATTGTTTATTTAGAATTACTTTTGATCCTATTAGAAAAGATGTAGATAGTATAGTTGAAGTTAATTGGACTATATCAGTTATATCAGTTGAAAGCACAGGAGAAGTATATGAAGAAATAGACAAAATTGATTTAAGACAAGCTGTGAATAATTTATTAGATAAATTTGCTCAATTACATCCTGAATTACAAGAAGCATGTAATCATTTAAAATCACCTGGTATATATAATTATGGTAGATTAGATGTTTCTCAAACAGAAATAGATGATACTACTAAATTATTAGCACAAGATTATAATAATTTAAATAAATAATATTTTCCTCTCACCTTTAGGTGAGGGGGGTATTAAAAGATTAATTTTAATACTTCCGGAAAGGAAGTTAAAATGTCACAAATAAAAGGAAAATATCTCAAAGATGAAAATAGTGAAATATTTAGTCCTATAACACATTCTAGTGCTGTATATAATAATGTAAATAATTTAGACATGGAAGCAATAACAATATCCTTTGAAGGAGATACTGTTATTAAGCTCTCACAAAGTTGAGCTGTAAGCAAAATTCCATTTAATACAGTTATAAATAAAATTAATAATAATTTAACTTTATCCAATAATACTATAATTATAGGATCAAACATAAAATATATTGAAGTCTCAGGTAATTTAAATGTTTGGACTAGCCCTAGCCTTCAAGAAGCTAATTTTAGTATAGAATTAAAAAGAAATAATAATAGAGTAGTTTTAGTTAGTGCAGATTCTTCAAAACCATCAGATACTCCTTTATTATCATTATCAATTTCACCTATAATTTGGGATGTACAAAATAGAGATATTATAGAATTCACATATAGTAGTGATGGTAGTGGAAATCATAACATAATAGGTAGACGAAGTAATTCTTATATAACAGTAAAAAAATTATATTAATAAAATATATGTAAAATAATAATAGATTAAAAAATATATTAAAGGAGGAAAGATATTCCAATGCAAATAACAAAAAAAGAAATAATGCAAAAATTATATGATATCGAAGAAAAAGAAGGAATAAAAGTAGGGAGATTAATTCAAAAAATTGTTAGAAATGAATTAATTCCAATAGATGTAATTGCCTTTATTAATAAACATGATAAAGACTTTTTACAAATTTATAATACTTATAATATTATTTATAATTCAAAAAATAAAAATCCATTATATAGAAATTTAAGAAATAAAGATTTACCATTAGAAGAAAAAGCAATAGCAATGAGTTCTCTAGTAACTAAAATTTTAATTTCTTATAGTAAAATTAATGATATTAAAGAAAGAGAAATATTTTCTCAAGCAATGAACATACAAGAAATAAATGATGCTTTAACTAAATATGCTTTATTTAATGATAGTCAATTATTAGAAAAATGCTGTAATGATGTAAGAGAACTATTACAAATTTTATATATAGATTAAAGGAGGTTATTTTATGTTTTATGTAATATTTTTAATTTTATGTGTATATATAATAACAGGAATAATTAGAAATATAATTGATATTTATAAATTTTTCACAGAAGATATGAAAAAACCAGATAGAAAAAAATTATTTGAATAAAATAGGGAGGCTTTATTAAATGGGAATTTTAAATAAATTAGCAGAAGGTATTTTTAAAATTAGAGTAGTACCTAAAACTAATCCAGATGAAACTACAGCATTTACAGATGCTGAAAATAGTGCTCCTAATAAAATAACAGATGCAATTGATTCAGGTAAAAGAATAGATTTATCAGATTTATTAAATATAACTTCACTAAAAGGCGATAGAAATACAAAATATGAAATATTTGAAGAGATGGTTGCAGATGGTAGAATAGGTGCAGCTGTTGAAATGTATGCTAATGATACCGTGCAATATAACTCTCAAGGTAAAATAATTTGGGCAGAATCTTCTGATTCTGATACAGCTGAATATGCTAATAAGTTGATTGAAGATTTAAATATACCTGAAAATATATGGTCTTATGCGTATTGTATGTGGTTATATGGTGATGTATATTTAGAATTATTTCAAAATACATCTAATAATAATACAAAATCTACTTTATTACTAGAACCTGTAAAACAAAATACAAGTGTTAGAACTCAAGTTCCAATTCAAGGAGCTAAATTAGAGAGATATGTAGAAAAAGTACCAAATCCAGCTGAAGTATATGACTTACAATCAAAAGGTAAAACAAGTGGATTTATTAGAAATAAAGATGATATAAATAGCACTTCACCAGATAATAAAAGTAATTATTGGTATTCTGGATCTGCTAGTAATATAGACATATTAAGTCCAACTAAATTTGTACATATTTGTTTATCTCCTAATATTAATAGATTTCCAGAATATTTTAGATTAATAAAAGATAATATTGAAGATAAAACTAGTAGTGGATATATTGATGGATCTAAAACTGAAAATTCAGGAGACTCTTTAACATTTCAAGTAAAAACAGGACAATCTATACTTGAAAATGTTTATGGGCCTTATCAAACTTTAAAATTAAAAGAAGAATCAGTTTTATTGGAGAGAATAACAAAATCTTCTATAACTAGAGTTATTCAAGTAGAATTAGGAGATCTGCCTGAAGCTAAAAAGAAAGAAAAACTAAGAGAAATAAAAAATCAAATTGAACAAACTCTAATTATGAATAAAGATGCAGGTACTCTGCAAAGTCGTGCAAGTGGACAACCTATAGAAAATATTTTATATACTGCAACCAGAAATGGTAAAGGAGGAATTTCCACTGTAAATATTGGTGGGGATGCTGATATTGGAAATTTAGATGATTTGAATCAATCAGAAAATAAAGTATATGGCTCATTATTAATTCCTAAAGCTTTACTTGGAGCCGATATGGATGGTTCAGGTTTATCAAATGGTGGATCATTAACTGAAATGAATACTACATATGCAAGACGTATTAAAAGAGGACAATTAGCTATTTGTTCTGCTATTAAAAATTTAATTAATATATTTGCATTATCAGAAGGATTAGGTGCTAAAATAGTTAATAATTTTGAAGTAAAACTTACTCCTATTATTACTGTTGAGGATAATCGTAGAGATGAGTTATTACAAAATAAAATTAGAAATGTTAATGATATGATAAGTTTAGTAGATAATTTAGAAAAAATTGATGAAACTACTAAATTAGATATGATTTTAGATTGGTTAGGATCATATTTAAATCAACAAGATATTGTAGATATTATAAATAAACATCTAAAAGAATTAGAGCAAGATGAAGAAGAACAAAAAGAAGATATAGACAATAAATCTAAAAAATCGATATCAAGTAATGGATCTAATACTCCTTCATTTTCATCATTTGATAATAACTTAATGAATAATGAAGAAGATATAGATGCAGATGTAGATACAAATAATGAAGATAATAATCAAAATAACACTCCTGAATTATCAAATGAAGTAAATTTATCAGATATTGAAGGAGAAGATTTAGTATAAGCAGTTTATTAAGACTGCTTATTTTTTATATAGGAGGATACGTATGAAGAATTATTGTTATAAATGTACAGAAAGATGTTATAATTGTCATAGTAGTTGTGACAATTATAAAAAGTATTTAAATGAATTAAATAACATAAAAAAGAATAGACAAATAGAAAAATTATTAGACAATAATTATAAAAGGAGGAAATAATTATGAATTTGGATGAAGAAACAGATATTTTGCTAACTCAATTAAACTTACTAAAACAAAAATTCTTAGATATGCAAAAAGATTTAAATTATTCTATGAGGGTAGATATTATAAATGCTGATATTAAAGATATTATAAAACGATCTGATAATTATGATATTTTAAAAAACAACCTTTATACTTATTTAGATAAAATAATGAAGGAAAAAATGAAGGAAAATTTTAATAATAATATTTAACAAATATAAGAATATAATAAACTAATATTTAAATATTAGTTTATTTTTTTAATTATAACTTATATAACATGTTATATATATAAAACATGTTTTGAAGGAGGATTATATTTATGGAATTTACAGCTGAACAAATTAATGAATTTATAAAAAATATTCAAATGATGAAAGTATTTTCTACAAATTTATTAGCAATTGGGTATGACTCTAATCGAAAAATATTGAGAGTTATATTTAAAGGAAATAGTAGTTATTTGTATTTTAATGTAGAACCTGAAATATGGGAAACTTTAAAAAATTCAGAAAGTAAAGGTAAGACATTAAATGAAAGCGTAATCAAACATAAAGAAAAATATAAATATATTAAATTATAATATTAAATGAAAGTGGGTTTTATAATGATCGAAGATAAAAAATTTAAAAAACTTGTAAATAATATAGAAAGACAAATAAATAAGTTTAAAATAAATGAAATAGAAATAAATGAAAAATCATTTAGAATTTCATTCCCTCTCAAAAATTGTAATGATACTATAGAAGTTGTTAACATGCAGACTTTATTTAATATAAAAAGAATTAATATTATAAAAACTTTAATTGAAATAAATTATAAAAGAGGTAATTCAAAATGGACCCCAACAATCATAGTAGGATTTCTTGAAGAAATAATGGCATTTCTTTCTGAAAATACTTTCTATACAATTATAAATAATAATTTAGTAACTTATAAATTTAGTGGGGATAATTACAAACAAGATAATAATTATAAAAAATTTTTATTAAGCTTATCAGAGAGATATAATGTTCCAGTTAATAGATTTAATACACAGTTTGCCTTATTTTTTAATAATTTTAAAAAAGGTAAAAGTAAATGTAACATTTTAGAATATTTTTCTTTATATGAACTTTTAAAATTTTATTATAGAGATATTGAAAAATTACAAAAAAATATTGAAAATAATAAAATAAATGAGATAGACTTATTATATTTAAAAGAATATGGAATTATTGAATAGAAAGGAATATTAATATGAATAATTTAAAACCAGGTAGTATTTGGATGGTTAAAAGTTTTAATGAATATGAAGAATATTATGCAGGAATGAGTTGTGGTAATTCTAGAATCTTAATTATATCAGTGTTTAAAGATAATAATACTACTAAATTTACTTATGTAAAATTATATAAATTTAAAAAGAAAGAAAGCAAATGCAATTATATTAATATAAATTTAAAAGATACAAATTTTTA
>CALESE010000200.1 GCA_937907205.1 uncultured Romboutsia sp.
CAACGGATGTATCCGTAGCGGGAGCAAGGATATATCGTTGGCGAAATGAGCGAAGAGAATTTTTTATTATGGACAAATATATAATAAATAAAATTAAAATTGTGTAATAATACTTGAAAATCTAAAATATAATCTATTAAGAAATTATATGCAGGAGGGGAATTAGATGAATAACATATATGAGGACATAGCAAAAAGAACTCAAGGAGACATCTATATAGGGGTAGTAGGACCTGTAAGAACAGGAAAATCTACATTTATAAGAAAGTTTATGGAAAAATTAGTATTGCCAAACATAGAAAATGAATTTAAAAAAGAAAGAACACAGGATGAAATACCACAAAGTGGATCAGGTAAAACAATAATGACAGTTGAACCTAAATTTGTTCCAGCTGATGGAGTAGAAATAAAATTAAGAGACAATGTTTCTATGAAAGTTAGAATGGTAGATTGTGTTGGGTACATAGTAGATGGTGCATTAGGTCATGAGGAAGATGGAAAACAAAGATTAGTATCAACTCCATGGTCCAAAGAAGCAATGACTTTTGAGAAAGCAGCAGAGATAGGTACTAAAAAGGTTATAAGAGATCACTCTACAATAGGTATAGTTATTTTAACAGATGGTTCTGTTACTGGAATAGATAGAAGTAGTTATATTAGTGCTGAAGAAAGAGTAATAAATGAATTAAAATCTTTAAATAAACCTTTTGCAATAGTATTAAATACATTAGATCCATATAGTGAATCAACAGAAAGATTAAGAGGAGAACTTGAAGAAAAGTATAGTGCACCAATAGTTCCGCTTAATGTTTTAGCTATGGATGAGGAAGATATAGAAGATGTTTTAGAAACTGTACTTTATGACTTCCCATTAAATGAAATAAGAATAAATCTTCCAAAGTGGATAGAAGGATTAGAAAAGAATCACTGGATAAAAAATAATATAATAGTAGCATTAAAAGAAAGCATAGCTCAAATAGGAAAAATAAGAGATATAGATAAAATAGTAGATGGATTTACTCAATTAGATTTCTTAGATGGTACAAATGTTGATAATGTAGAACTTGGAGAAGGTGTTATAAATATATATTTAGCAGCAAAGCAAGATTTATTTTATAATATACTTGAAGAAAAGAGTGGATTTAAAATAGAAGGTGATCACCAATTATTAAATCTTATAACTAAATTATCAAGAGTTAAAAATGAGTATGATAAAATAGAGGTTGCATTAGTTGATGCTAAAACTAAAGGGTATGGTGTTGTAGCACCATCACTTGATGAATTAAGTTTAGAAGAACCAGAAATAATAAAACAAGGAAAACAATATGGTATAAAACTAAAAGCTAATGCACCATCACTTCATATAATAAAAGCAGATATATCGACAGAAGTGTCACCTATAGTAGGCAACCAAAGTCAAGGTGAAGAAATGATAAAATACTTATTAGATGAATTTGAACAAAATCCAAGTGAAATATGGGAATCTAATATGTTTGGAAAATCTTTAAATGACTTAGTGAAAGAACAATTACAAAGTAAGTTATATACTATGCCAGAAGAGATAAGAGTGAAAATACAAAGAACTCTTCAAAAGATAATAAATGAAGGAAGTAATAATATAATAACTATATTACTATAATAAAAAGACCAAATTTTATTAATTTAAAATTTGGTCTTTTTATATTTTAAATTAATATAAGATGTTAATTTTATTAGATAACAAGGAGATAAAATACATTATGTCTAAATAATAAATAATATTTAAATTAGGAGTTGATACTTTTGAAAAGGAAAATTAAATATTCTAATTTACTTATATTAGGTATTATTATTTATATAATATTTCAAATTGGAATTTTATTTATAGGAATATTTACAAAGACAATTGTATTAAAAAATGAAAAAATTGAGTTGAAAGTAAATAAAAAAGGTCTTGTAATAAGAGATGAGACACTAATAAAAGCAGGCAGTAGTGGATATTTAAATATGAACATAGAAGAAGGAGAAAAAATCAAAAAAGGCCAAAAAATTGCTCAAATTGATAGCGATAAGAAAGTAGAAAAGATAAATGAAGAACTAAAATCATTAAATAAAGATATAGAAAAATTAGAAAATGATTTAAAAAAATCAAATAATAAATTAAATAATGAAGTTAAATTAAAAAACTTAGAGACTAAAAAAAATCAACAATCTTTATTAAATAAACAAAAAAATAATTTAACAAAAATAATATATGCACCTCAGTCAGGTATTATATCATATAAATATGATGAAAATGAAGATTTATATAATATTAATTATCTAGAATCAATACAAGAAGAAGATATAGAATATGCTAAAAACAACTATAAAGATATAGAAAGAAATAAGAAAAATGTAAAGGAAGGAGATGTATTAGCTAGATTTATAAATAGTCAATTTGTATATATTGCAGTACATTTATCTAAAGAAGAAAGCAAAAACTTTAAAATAAATGAAGAAGTTAAATTAAGTATAAATAATAAAAGCATTAACTCATATGTAGAAAATATATATGGAAATGAAGAAAATTATATAATTATATTTAAAATAAGTGACCAAAATATTGAAATTTATGATACAAGAGTAGTAGAATTTGATATAATATATAATCAAATGGAAGCTTTGAAAATACCGATAAATTCTATAATTAAAGTAGATAAAAAAGATGGTGTATATGTTATAAATGAACAAACTGGAAATGTTGAATTCGTTGAATTAAAAGGAATAGAACACAAAGATGATGAGTTTGTATATATAAATACCTATGAAAATAAAGTAAACAATATAAAAACAGTAGATAATTACGACGAAATTATTCTAAGGCCTAATAATATAAATAAAAATATTAAAATAAGGTAGATGGTAAAATGACAAGTATTAAAAGTAATATAGAAAAGGTTAGAAATATTATAAATGAATCAGCTAATAAAGTAAATCGAGATAGTAAAGAAGTAACGCTTTTGGCTGTTACAAAAACCGTTGATGTAGATAAGGTACTAGAAGCAATAGATTATGGAATAACTGATGTTGGAGAAAATAAACCACAAGAATTAGCTAGAAAATATGAAGTTATAGGTAATAAGGTAAGATGGCATCTTATAGGTTCATTACAAACCAATAAAGTAAAGTACATAATAGATAAAGTACATATGATTCATTCTTTAGATAGATTAGGATTATGTGAAGAAATTCAAAAAAGAGCGAAACAAATAAATAAAAATATAAATTGTTTGATTCAGGTAAATATTTCTAAAGAACAAAGTAAGCATGGACTATATGAAGAAGATGTTGTAAACTTTATAAAGGATGTATCTAATAAATATAAAAATATACATATAAGAGGTCTTATGACTATGGCACCTTTTACAGAAGATGAAAAAGAAGTAAGACATGTATTTAAAAAGCTTAAAAATTTATCCTTAGAAATAGATAGGTTAAATATAAACAATGTATCTATGGATTATATATCTATGGGTATGAGCAATGATTATTATATAGCAATAGAAGAAGGATCAAATATTGTTAGGATTGGAACATCTATATTTGGAAAAAGAAATTATAATTAAGAATAAACACTAAGGAGGTTGTCAATAATGGGAGATGGATTATTCTCTAAATTTAAAAATTGGATAACAGAAGAAGAAGAAGATTATTATGAAGATGAATTAGAAGATGTAGTTGAAGAAAATGAAGTAATTGATGATTTTAATTCAATAGGAAACTCTAAAACTTCAAAAATTGTAAATTTACACGCATCAACACATATGAAAGTTGTAATAGTAGAGCCTAGAAAGTACGATGAGGTAACTACTATAGCAGACCATTTAAAACAAAAAAGAGCAGTAATAGTTAATTTAGAAAATTTAATTGATGCAACAGCTCGTAAGTCAATTTTTGACTTTATGAATGGAGCAGTGTATGTACTTGATGGAACAATACAAAAAGTATCTAAAGCTATATTTATATTAGCACCTAATAATGTTGATATAGATGCAAGTATAAAAAAAGAACTTGAAAGTAAAACACTTTTCCCATGGCAAAGTAATAAATAAAAATAATTAGTTAGAGGTGTTTTTATATGTCTACAATAGGAACAGCATTATATTATCTATTTGATATAATAGCAGGTGTTATATTTATTAGATGTATACTTACCTGGTTCCCTGGAGGATATCAATCTAAATTGTATGATATATTATCTAGATTTACAGATCCAATAGAAGAGCCAATAAGAAATATAATGTATAAATATAATAGTGGACCAATAGATTTTTCTCCAATGATAGCTATGTTAGTTTTAATGCTTTTAAAACAAGTAACGTTAAATTTATTTTTCTAAGGTGAAATAAATGGATAAATTAAAATTAACTAATCATATAAAAGATATAGACTTAAAAAATAAAATGTATAAGGTTATTGATAAAGCTAATAGTACAAT
>CALESE010000201.1 GCA_937907205.1 uncultured Romboutsia sp.
TATTTAATGCAACATAAATATAAAGTGTTGCACTTGTATTGACAATCTATCATATCAAAAAAAAGATATAGTATTTATAGAAAAAATGAAGAGCAAAAATGATATAATAAGATATTATTTTGTTTAAGGAGAATAAAAAATGGAGAAACAAATATTAGAATTGCTATTAGAATTAAAACAAGAAGTTAAAGAAATGAAAACTGAAATTAATAACAAGATTGATAAATTAGATTTTCACATGAAAGATGGATTTGAAACATTAGAAATCAAAATAGATGAAGTTGACTTAAAATTAAGAAAAAGCAACAAAAAGTTAAGTGAACAAATTGCTTTAAATATGGAAAGTATAGAAGCATTAAAACAATAAATATTATAAAAAACTAGGGTTTAGATAACTCTAGTTTTTTATAAGTAAATTTAAAAGGAGGAAGAAAAATGGTTTTTAGTAGTTTGGTATTTTTATTTGTATTTTTACCTATAATACTAACTTTATATTATATATCTAGTAATAAATATAAAAATTATTTGCTTTTAATAGCAAGTCTCTTCTTTTATGCATGGGGAGAGCCAACATATGTACTTATAATGATATTATCAATAGTCGTAAACTATATATGTTGTTTATTAGTAGAAGAAAATAAAAAAACTATCACAAAGAAATTTGGATTAATACTATCAATAGTATTTAATATACTAATGCTTGGAGTATTTAAATATAGTGGATTTTTAGTAAGCAATATAAATAATATGTTAAATATAAATCTACCATTACCAAAAATTGCACTGCCACTTGGAATATCATTTTTTACATTTCAAGCAATGAGTTATGTAATTGATGTATATAAAAAAGATGCAAAAGTTCAAAAGAGTATACTGAACTTATCTTTATATATAAGTTTATTCCCACAACTAGTAGCAGGACCAATAGTTCGTTATCAAACCATAGCAGACCAAATAGATTATAGGGAACATAATATTTCAAGATTTGGTGAAGGTGTAAATAGATTTATAATTGGGTTATCAAAAAAAGTAATACTATCTAACTCATTAGGAATGTTAGCAGATGCAGTATTTAATACGAGTATAGAAGATTTAACTATAATATCTTCTTGGTTAGGAATAATAGCATACTCACTACAAATATTTTTTGACTTTAGTGGATATTCAGACATGGCAATTGGACTTGGTAAGATGTTTGGATTTGAATTTTTAGAGAATTTCAATTATCCATATATATCACAATCAGCATCAGAATTTTGGAGAAGATGGCATATAAGTCTTGGAAGTTGGTTTAGAGATTATGTATATTTCCCACTTGGAGGAAGTAGAAAAGGCACATTAAGAACATATATAAATTTATTTGTAGTATGGTTTTTAACTGGATTTTGGCATGGAGCTAGTTGGACATTTATAGCTTGGGGATTATACTTTGGAGTGTTGATAGGAATGGAAAAAGCATTTTTAGAAAAAAATATACTACAAAAAATACCAAAGTTTATAAGACATATATATTTATTATTAGTAGTAATGATAGGGTGGATATTCTTTAGAGCTGATAGCTTTACTTATTCTATATCATTTATAAAAAATATGTTTGGATTAGGAATAAATAAATTATACAATGGAGCAACATTAGCATATATAAATGATTACTTTATTGTATTACTATTATCAATAGTATTTAGTATGCCAATAGTAAAGTATATAAAGCAAAAAATAGAAAATAAGAATAAAAAAATATTAGAAAATGATATATATTATATTCTTAATTCATTAGCACTTACAATATTATTTTTAATAGTAATATTTAAGTTAGTAAACTCAACATATAATCCATTTTTATACTTTAGATTTTAGGAGGTGCTAATATGAATAAAAAAAGAGCAATATATTTAACTGTACCATTTATAAGTATTATATTTGGAATAGGTATGTTAAATTTTGTAACAAAAGATAAAGAAGTTAGTGAAGCTGAAAATAGAAATCTTCAACAAAAACCAACTCTACAAAATTTAAAAGATAAAAACTTTACTACAACATATGAAACATATTATACAGACCAATTTATACTAAGAGATAAATTACTTAAACTAGATACACAAATTCAATTAGCAAGTAAAAAATCTAATGTAAAAGGACATTATATAACAGATGATAAATGGATACTTGGGGGAACAGCTACAACTAAAAAAACAAAAAAAGACTATAATACATCAATAAATAAATTAAATGAAATAGCTAATAAAGTTAAAAAATCAAATAAAGAAATGTATTATGTATCTCTACCTCATAAAGTAAATACATTATCATATAAGTACCCTAAGTATATAGATAAAAGTTATGGAATGGAAAATAGTGATTTATTTTTATCTATGATAGATAAGAATAATACTAAAATAATAGATGTAGGAAGATATTTTGTAGATAATTTTAGCAAAAAGGAATTAGAAAGTTTTTATTTTAAAACAGATCATCATTGGAATTCTATTGGAGCATATGAGGCATTTAAATATATAATAGAAGAACTAAATAAATATGATAACCTAAATATTGATTTAAGTAAATATAATTATAAGACAAGCTATTTAAGTAATAAGCCGTTTATAGGTAGTTATAATAGAAATTTATACACATTATTTGATACAAATGAGCCTATACCATATGTGTATATGGATAGAAAATATAATAATAAGTATTATGAAATAAAAGATGGAAAATTTGAAGAAGTAAAAGAAAATTATATAATAGGAGATAGATTTAATGAAGATGATATGACCTATGGAGGTGCATATACAGGAAATCACCCTTATTACAAAATAATAAATGATAAATCAATAACTAATAAAAAAATAATGATTATTAGAGATTCATATCAAGCACCACTTACATGGTTATTATCAGATGTATTTAATCAAGTAGAAATAGTAGACCCAAGACATGTAAATATGGATATAGATGAGATACTTAAAAAAAGTGATAGTGATATAGTAATGGTTATGTTTAATAATGGTGCAGATGTAGAATCTATGTTGGATTATATAGAAAAGTAAAACCTTAGTTTGATAAACTAAGGTTTTTTTTTGAGAAATATATTAAAGAGATTTTTAATATATAAATTATTATAACAAAGTTCGACAAGAAAGTAAAATAATTAAAATATAAATAGTGTTTCTGTGGATATAAAATTTAAAAACCAACAATATTTCACAAAAATATACAAAATATATAAAAAAATGTAAAAAAAAGTCGAACGAAAAATGGATAGAATTAACAAATATTATTGAAAAAATATTTTCTATATAATATTATGAATTTGTGAGAAATACGAAGTAACATAATATTGTGAGAAATATTATACATATAGAGATGTAATTATAATATTGGGAGGAACGCAATTATGATGAAAAAAAGAAATGTAGCAATAGCTATGGCAGCAGTAACTATGGCTGGAACAGTAGCTCCAGTTGTTGCAAATGCAGCAGGAAAAGAAACTAACTTAACAGTATCTCAATACGCTGCTTTTGAAAATCAATTAAAAGGGTATATAAACACAAGATACTCTGATGTAAATAAAGATGGAAGTGAAGTAACTACGCCAGGAAAAGGAAATTTAAAAGATAAATCTGTATATAGTATAGTTGCAAAAGGAATTGATTCAACAGGTAAAATAACAGGAAATTCTTCAGATGAATTTAAAATATCTGAAACAAGTGATTCAGCAGGAACAACTAAAGAAGCTGCTCTTGCAAACTTAAAAATAGTTAGTGAAGCAATATCTAAATCAACTAGAGGTCAAGTTGTAACTTTTGAAGTTAAAGACTTAGGACATAAAGTTGATAAAGATGGTAAAATAGTAAATGTAGGTGATGTTAAATTAACATTACAAGATGTAATAAATAATTCAAATCTTACAGAAGATAATACAAAAGATGGAATGGCAGAAGTAAAGAAAGATTACTTAGCTTTATATAATGTAACTAAAAAAGGTACATTAGGTAGCAATGGTCAAGTAACTAGTCCAGCTGAGATTGCTTCTGATAGTGAAGCACAAACAGTATTTAAAGAATATTTAACATCAGTTACAGCAAATGCAGATGGAAGTGTTAAATTAGTATTTAATACACCAACATCAGGAGATGTACTAGTAGGTAAAGATGAAAATAAGGTTGTTGCTAATAACTTAACAATAACTTTAAAGCCAGGAGATGCTAAAATAGACTTATCTAAGCCGATTATAAAAAGTAATGTAATAACAGGATTTGAAAAATTACAAGATATAATAGGAGAATCTGAAGTTGATACTACAGTTATATCAAACTCAACTACTGAAACATTTAATGTATCAAAAAATGATGTAGAATCAATAGCTAAAAATTTACAAGATAGATATGAATTCTCTAACTTAGCTACTGCTAAAGATGAAATAAAAGAGGTAAAAGGAGTATTTGAAGTTACTTTATTTGCTAACTCTATAAAAGTAAGAAATATGGCTCCAAATGGAACACTAGCTCAAATAACTTTAAGAGCTAACACTAAAGCTGACTTAGAAAAATTAATAGATTTATTAAATGGACAATTAGGAGATGTAACTTCTGTAATAGGAACAAACAGAGTAGATACAGCTATCAAATTAAGTAAGGAAAACTACAATAAAGATGGAAAAGATGCTGTTGAGAATATTGTGTTAGTTGGAGAACATGCTATAGTTGACGGATTATCAGCAGCTCCTTTAGCAGCTAATAAAAAAGCTCCATTATTATTAACTAATAGCAAGACTTTAAATGCTGAAGTTAAAGAAGAAATAAAGAGAGCTATGAACCTAAAGGATGGTATAACTGCATCTAATCCTAAGACTATCTACATAGTAGGTGGAGAAACAGTTGTGTCTAAGGAAATAGAATTAGAGTTAGCTAATATGGGATTAACTGTTAAGAGATTAGCTGGTCTTAACAGAAGTACAACTTCATTAGAAGTAGCTAAAGAAGTTGGAATAACTAACAAAGCATTCGTTGTTGGTGGAAATGGATTAGCTGATGCTATGAGTATAGCTCCAGTTGCAGCTAGAGAAGAATCTCCAATAATAGTTGTAGATCAAGCAAAATTAAGTGAAGAAGCTAAAACTACATTAAGAGCTTTCGGAACTGCGGATATAATAGGTGGAGAAACTGTAGTATCTAAAGACGTAGAAAAAGATATAGATTCATTAGTATTAGGAACTTCTACAAGAGTTGAAGGCGTTAATAGAAAAGAAACTAATGCAGCAGTTATAAATAAATACTATAAAGATAGTAAATCAGATGTGTTCTATGTTGCTAAAGATGGAACTAATGCAGATTTAAATAAAGTGAATAGTGAGTTAGTTGATGCTTTAGCAGTTGCACCTATAGCTGGTAAGCAAAAAGCACCAATAGTACTAGCTACTAATGATGTAAATACTAAGCAAGCTATAGCTATAAATGGAGCTAAAAAATCAACAACAGGAAATAGATTAGTTCAAGTTGGTGGAGGAGTAGCTGAATCTGTTATAAAGCAAGTTAAAGAATTATTAGGATTATAAAATAAATTTAATATTACAAATACAAGAATAGCAATTTTTTTACAATACATGGAAATAAAACTATATAAAGAGAGCCAAAAAATAAGCCATCTTTAATAATACATAAACACTAAAAATATTAGTTTACCTTATTTATTTTCAAATAAATAAGTAAATCATTTTCATTCGCCCCTAATTCAAAATCTTCTGATAAGTAAATACTTGTTGTATATCCATTTTCCTTACCAACACTATATGCACATATAGGTATTTCTTTATTAAGCTCTAACTCCTTTTCCATATCCAAAATAGACATTGACACACCTCTATCATTTAGTTTATTAAAGAATTCAAATCTATTATTAGACATAAAACCACCATTTATTCCTGAAAATAATTCATTATCTTCTTCATATACACCAACAGATAAAATTTCATTATCTTCTATTTTTACTTTATCTTCAAATAAACTATATTCCTTTTTTAATTCACCTAAATTATACTCCCTAGCATAAATTTCTATATTATACTCATCTTTTTTCAAGTTTGATATTTTATAATTTACGCTCATTTCTAAACTATCATCATTATCATCTTTGCTTATTATAATAGGGTTTTCTTTTTTATTATTTATGGTATTACATCCAATCATAATGATACATAAAATAGATAATAATAATACTAGACTTCTTTTTATCAATAATTTTACATCCCATAATTTTTAATCTATAAATATTATAGCATAATTTAACAAATATAGACTAAATATACAATAAATATCTAATATAAGACAAAACGCCCATATAAGTAGTTAAATTACTTATGTATGAGCGTTTTTCTATTTACTCTTATCAAACAACTTACAAATAGTATTATACAAATCCTTCTTATAATCAGCACTATAACTATCACTTGAAAAAACAACACTAAAAAGACCTACAATCTCATCATAAACACAAGAAGAGTACCTTTCTCTGTAACTACTAACTCCTAAAATATAATTAAAAGAAACATCAAAAAAATCACATAAATCTTTAATAACTCCAATCTCCACAATATCTAAATAATCATTGCATAAACAATTAACATCAATAGAATATCCATAAGTCCCATAAAAATCCTCTAAAAATTTTTCTAAACTCAAACCCTTCTCAATCCTAAGTTGTAAAATTCTTTCTTCTAACTTAACCATTATAATCCCCCCTAAAAGTATTTAAATATAAAATCAAATATAATTATACGGAAAATATATTTGAAGTTGCAGAATATTTGTTTGGTAACATCTTAAAAAAATTAGCTACATTAAGTAGCTTAATCTAAAGACTCAAAATACATCTTAGACAACTTTTTAAATAAATTATATTTATCTTCATGACTTACATTATCATCATCAAAAAATTTATTAATAGTTTCAATAGCCTCTGATTTTAAATCAACATCTTTATTAGGTTTGTCCAAGTTTTTATTATCACTAAGACCTAATAAATAGTCTACTGAAACATTAAAGTATAGTGAAAAATCTCTAAGAGCATCTGTTTCTGGCTTTCTTTTATTATTTTCGTATTGAGAAATAGAAGACTTTGTAAATGTATATCCGTAAATATTATTAAAATCATCAACTAATTCTTGTTGCTTAAGATTTTTTTCTATTCTTAATTCTTTAAATCTTTCTCCAAAGGTCATAAATTTTCACCTCACAATTAAAGTATAGTATATAGTTAATTATAAATATTGAAAATTAACACAAAGTGAATTAATATATAGAATATAGATAACATAAAATAAACTTTATTAAAAAAATTAACATAAATAAAACTTAGGAGGGGTATATGGGATATATATTTCATAAAATGAATAAAGAAGTATTGATTTTTGATTGTATATTAGATAATGAGAAGATATTATTTAATCACTATATTATGAGGAAAGTAAATTTAAATAATATGAAAAATGAGTTAGAGAAAAATCATTTTAAAATAAGTACAAGAACTGCATCTAATGATTTGAATATAAGTTTGTCCAAAACTCACAGAATGTTAAAAGAATTTGAATCTTTAAATATTATAAAGTGTATAAGGATTGGAGATAGAAAAGGGACATGTTCTATATATAAATATATAACTGATGATGAAACAGTATTTGAAACTGTTATAAAAAACAAAGTAGAAAGGGTTAAGTATTGTCATATAGATAATTTAAAGCATATTAATGAAATGGACAATGAAATAGATACTAAAACACATAAAGAAACATCTAATATAGAGAATATAAATAAAGAAATATATATTAATATAATAGATTACCTAAATAAAAAATCAAATAAAAGATTTAAATACAATACAAATAAAACAATTAAGTGTATAAGAGCAAGGATCAATGAAGGATTTGACCTTGAAGATTTTTATAAGGTAATAGATACAAAAGTAGACCAATGGCTAAATACGGATATGGAAATGTTTATAAGACCAGCAACGTTATTTAGCAATAAATTTGAAGGTTATCTAAATGAAAAACAATTTAAAAATGATAAAGAAAATACTGATATAAAACCTTGGGATGTAGAATTTGAATATTAGGGGGAGTATTATGAATGCTATTAATATAGAACAAAGTGTACTTGGAAGTTTTATAGTTGATGAAAGTATATATTATAAAATAGAAGAGTTAACTGAAGATATGTTTACAGTAGATTTTAATAAAAATATTTTAAGTATTATGAAATTATTACATAAAGAAAATAAAAGTTTTGATATACAAACTATAAAGACTAAGCTAGAAGACAGGGAATTAGAAGTACAAGTTTCATATTTAAGTAATTTAGTGGCTATGTCACAAAGTTTTGCAATTGATACTCATATAAAAATATTAAAAGATAAATATATAAGAAGAAAAGTTATAAAAAATTGTACTAATTTATTAAATGATATATCAAAAGATGAAGATATAAATAAAAGTATTTATAGTTTTGAAAATAATATAAGAAAAATTATGGATAAAGAAGAAGATGATAATGATAGTATAGAATTTATTTGCCAAGAGTTATTAAGTTTTTTAGAAGATGAAAGCACAGGATTTAACTTTGGAATAGATTTTTTAGATGATGTAATAGGAGGACTTTTCAAAGGAGAGCTTACAACTATTGCAGCTAGAAGTGGAGTAGGGAAAACTGCCCTAGCACTACAAATAATGTTAAATGCAATAAATCAAAAGAAAAAGGTACTTTTTATAAGTAGAGAAATGAGTAATATTCAAATATTTATGAGAAATATAACAAAAAAGACAGGTATAGATATGAAGAAATTAAAGTACAAATCACTTGAACCTGAAGATTGGGAAAAAATACTTTCTACAATGGAGATGTTTAATAAAGATAATTTACTTTATATAAATGATAAGATAAGTACTATTAGTGAGATTAAATGTAGAATAAGACAATTAAAACCAGACCTTGTTATTGTTGATTATTTACAATTATTAAGCGTTGAATCTAATATGCAAAATAGGGAAAGGGAAGTGGCTAGTTTATCAAGGGAGCTTAAAAATATAACACTTGATTTTGAAATACCAATAATACAATTAAGTCAGTTAAATGATGAAATGAAAGATTTAAGACCTTGGGGAGAGCGACCAATGAGAGATAGTAAGGCAATTTTTCACGATAGTAACAATGTAATATATATACATGAACCAGTAGGATATGATTTAGAAGATGCAATAGATAGTATAAAAAGCAATAAAGAAAGTGTATTAGCAGCAAGAAAAAATGGTTTAAAACTTGTAGATTTGATAGTAGCAAAATGTAGAGATGGAGAAACAAAATATAGGCATTATTGTTACAACGGAAAAAGATTACATTTTCAAAATATAAAATATTAGGAGGGTATATATGAACAATGATTTTAAAATTGATGATATACCATATGATTTGGTAGCAATAGCAAAGTTTATGGGAGTGGATATGTTTATAGAGTTTTGTGATAAGTTTGGAGGAAATCATATATATTTTCCAAGTAAGAAAAGTATATTTAGAAATAGTAGAAATAGAGAAATAAAAAGAAGTTATAATGGAAATAATATAAAAGAACTAGCAGATAAATATGATATTAGTCAGATGCATATAAAAAGAATAGTAAATAATAGATAAAATATAAAAAATCTCCTTTATGGAAATTTCTGTATTTTGCAATTTCCATAAAGGAGATTTTATTTATAATATATTATTTAATAAAACCTAACATTTTAGCTATTTTAGTTATAATAGTTTCAGAAACTCCTCCACCAACTTGAGTCATTTTCTTTGCAGTTGATGCACTTGATTTTAAAGCATCTTGTTGTTCTTTAGTTAAATTATTAGTAGCTAATACAACAACTCCGTTATTAGTAGCAGCTACTGGAGATATAGCTAATGCATCTACTAATTTGTCGTTACCTTCTTTTTGTCCATCTTTAGCAACATATACATGATTAGCTCCTGTATAGTATGTTTTTATAACATTAGCATTAGTTTCAAATCTATTTGCCCCTTTAGATTTTAATTCTTCTTCTAATTTTTTATTAACAGCAGTTTCTCCACCAATAATATCTATTTGTTTATTAGTTATTAATTTTTTAGCATCATTGCTTAAACTTCCATTTAAAGCACCTACTATTATTGGAGCTTGTTCTTTAGCAGCATGAGCAGATATACTCATAGCATCTGCTTCTCCTTTAGCACCTATAACAAATGCTTTTTCAAATTTAGCGTTCTTTTGTGCCATTTTCTTAGCAACAGCTAGAGAAGTAGTATCTCTACGGTCTCCTGCTAATCTTTCAACTTTAATACCTAATTGTTTTAATTTATTAACAACATTTTCACTAACTACTGATGTTCCTCCTACTATATATACAGTTTGAGTTTTTAAATCAGCTTTAGCTGTATTGTTTACTAATAATCTTTTTATTTCATTTTCAACATTATTGTCTAAAGCATTTGCACTTGTTAATAATAATGGTGCATTTACTAATTTAGCTAATGGTCCTGCTGATAAACCATCAACAACAGCACTAGATCCAACTAATACTACACTACCATTTTTAGATACTGGCTTGAAGTTTTCTTTACTTATTTTTACTGCTGTTTCAGTTCTTCTTGGGCCTATTATAGTGTTAACACTAGGTCCTTCAACTTTACCATCTTCTGTTAAAGTAAACATTTTTGCTATGTTTTGTAATTCTTCCTTAGTTTGTGCAGTTACTTTAATTTGGAATCTGAAAGTTTTATTTGTAGTTTTGTAAGTAGAAGGTTTATTTGTTCCTATAAAGTCCATAACTAATTCATACATACCGTTAGATAATTTACTTATTTTATGGTCTGTACTTTGTTTTACTTCAAATACTTTTCCATTTACTTCTACACCATTTTCTAAGGCGTCAACTAATTTTTTACCTTCATTAGTTAATGTTAATCCATTAAATAAGTTTTCAGGTTTTACTGTTTCTACTACTGAAGGCTTTTGTTCAGGTTCTTCTGGCTTAGTAGGAGGAACTACTGGTTTTTGAGGTTCCTCAGGCGTCTCGGGAGTAGTAGGAGGAACTACTGGTTTTTGAGGTTCTTCAGGCTTCTCAGGTTGAGTAGGTGGAACTACTGGATTTCCAGGATTTTCTGGTTCTTCAGGAGTAGTAGGTGGAGTTTCAGGCTCAGGTATTATAGGTTCAGCTTCTTCTACTAAAACTTCTGAACTTAATATACTTCCTACATAATTTTGAGCTTCAACTTCAACCTTTACTTTTTTATTTACATATTCTTTAGTTAATACAAAGTCCTTACTTGTTTTTCCATCAATTTTAATGTCATTAACATACCATGAGTATCTTATATTTTCTACATCACCTGGTAAATTAGATGTATTTGCAGTTATTGTATTACCTTCAACAGCATCACCTGAGATACTTACATTACCAGTTAATTTATGGCTATCATTATTATTAACAATATACATTTTTTTAGATATAGATTTTTTTGTATTTTTGTGAGTAGCAGTTAAAGTTATTTCTCCAGTATATTCTGGATTTAAAATTTGTAATTCTATTACACCTGTAATAGGGTTCATTGTAAAAGATAAATCAGTATCAAATTGCTCAGGGTTATCAATTAATTCAGTTCCATCTGCTTTTGTTAATTTAAATTCAAATTCATTCCACTCTTCACCATCTGGTATATATTGTTTGTCATTAGCATTTATAAATTCAATTGGTTGAATTGGAAACAAATCATCTTGTATTTCTTGGTTATTTATAATTTTATCAGAAGCATATCCCCAGTTAAAATCTTTAAATGTATTTTTGCTTCTTACTGCAGTCCAAGTTGTTTGATTATTTTCTTGTTTTTTTTCTAATGTAAAGTTATTGTATAAATCAGAATTTGATGTAAAGTTTCCACTAGAATTTTCCTTTGCTATAATATATTTATGACCGTCATCTAATGGCTCTCTATATATTGTACCAGCATCATTTAAGTTTGTTGTTCCAAGTACATATCCTGTAATATTTAAATTTTGTGTATCCTTTAGAAGAATACAAGCTGAATTTGCAGAATTTTCATCTACACCTTGGAAGTTACCTTTTGCTGTTGGATTACTAGATGCTTTTCTAAAGTCAATTATAGATCCATTTTTTAATGTAACATTATTTACATTAAAAGTCGTGTTATCTTTTAATATAGCTTTTGCATTTTCTTCTAATGTTAAATCATTTACATTATTAAAATCTATATCTTCTATATAAGTATTTTCTTTTAACTTTACATTTACATTTCCTTCATGGTTTGTTTTATCAAAGCTGTGTACATTACTTTTTGGTCCTAAGTTTATATTTACAGTACCATTTAGTGGTTTTGTTATTCCACCTGTATATATTTTATTATCAAGAACTTTACCATCAAAATTAATTTCTACATCTAAATTTCTTTCTTCAGTATAATCTCCTGCATATATTCCAGAAAATTGAGTTTGTGAATTTGGATTTATTACGTTAATTATAGATTTTGAGCCAAAGTTATTTTTATTTCTAAAGCTTCCACCACTTATATATGGTCTTTGCGTATCTTGCTCTGGGCTTGTTCCAACTTTTGTATTAACATTATCTAAAGTTAATTCATGACCAGCAGCAAATATTGTTGCAGATCTAGGAATAACTTCACCTAACAATTTAGAACTTTTTCCTAGAGTAACTTGAGGAACTAATTGTAGGTTAATATTTTTAAATGTTACATTTGCACCTAATTGTATAGGAGATCTTAGTATAAATTCATCAGCATCACTAGCTAATGGTGACTTACCACTAGCACCTTCAATAGTAATATTTTTATTAATATATAAAGGTAGAGTAGCTTTATCAGTATCAACATCAAATGTTGTATAAGTAACAGAACCTACAAGTTTTAATGTACCACCGTTTGCTATATTTTCTAGTGCTGTACGTACATTTTGATATGGATTTTCTTTAGAACCATTTCCAGCACCTTGAGACCCTTCTCCACCTTTTAAATATACTATATTTTTTCCATTTTTATTTTGATTATCTTTAGCTTGATTTAAGTCTGTTTTTTCTGCTGCATATACACTTGTTATTTGAGAAGTAGCATTTAAAATAATAGCAGAAGACAAAGTTAAAGACATAAGCTTTTTATTCATAATTTTTACCTCCTTAGCAGAATACAAAATATAATGTCGTATTTTAGTGTATTTTAGTATATTATAACATGAAAATTAAATATTTTTTATATTATCATCTGATATATTAACAATAAGAACAGAAAATTTTATAAAAAATGGCATACTCAATTATAATAAACACTAAGTGTAGCATATATTATAATTGAGTATGCCATTAAATTTGCAAATATTTATTTTTTTGTATAGATAATCTTGCCTTCATTATTTATATGGTCAATTAGGTTTTTATTGGTGATTTCATTATATTGAATAACATCGAAAAAATAGGGTAAAGGGTAAACTTCATTTAAACAGTCATCTACATTATAAATAATTCTTCTATTTACATCTTTACCAATTATAGCAATATCTACATCAGAGCCTTTTTTATAATTACCCATAGCACGACTTCCAAATATTATAGCTTTTTCAATTTCACTATGTTTTTCCAACGCCTTAGTTATATACATTATATCTCTATCTAATAGTCCAAACATATTATAATTCCTTTGATAATTTATAATACATTTTTTCTAATTCTGGAATGTAGGCACTTAGTATTTCATTGGTCATTTTATTTGCTAATTCCTCATCATAAGTATGAGTAGTTAAATTTCTATTGGATAAAGCATCTATCCAAACATGACCGTTATCTATTAGCCCTATCTGAAAAGCTTGTTTTACTGTTTCCCTTGGGCTTTTCACTGTATAACCTTCTGATTCAAGATAATCTTTTAAAACTTTCCATGCTAATTCAAATGTCATTTCAAAAAACTGTATTATACCAGCTCTTTCAAGTTCTGTTGTTATTGGTTTGTTAGAATATTTCTTTAATAATTTATATGATTTATCAAAGTTTTCAAATCTTTGTTTCCATCTTATTTCTTTTAAATTATTCATATTATACCTCTCTTAAAATCTATATTAAAACCATTTATTATATTGTACACTATATAATTAAGGTTATGAATATATTTGTTTGAAGCTAATATATAATTATTATATAAATTTAATTAATTTTTTTACTAACCAATCTTTATTTAAATTAAGATATCCATTAGGAGTTACTACTATATAATTATCGCTTACATCTAATATATTTGGTACCCCTGTATATACTATATCTATATAAAGGTTAAATGGCTTAACTTTTATATTTAATTCATTTTCTAACTCATCAATATATTCAGAGAATTTATTACAACATATAATTTCATAGAAAGAAATAGCACTTTTTCCTCCTGCTTGCATATTCCACCATTCAATAAAATATGGATATGATTTTTTGCAAAGATCTCTTAATTCTGTATATTTTAGCTCTGAAAAATTACTTACATTATAGATTTCTTCAATAGGCATACATATTTTATTAGTATTAATATTCTTACATTTTTCTTCTAAAGTGTCATTAAACCATAGTTTCCATTGTAATTTTAAATTATTATAATTTAAATCTTCAAAATCTAAGTTTAATAAATTAGTTGGCCAAGGTGTATTTGATTTGTCAAAATTTTTATTATCAATTAGATTATACATACATCCAGTAAATATAATAAAGTTTAATAGTTCATCTGTTGATGTTTTTATAGACCAAGATTGATTAGTATTTTTATCTATCATAAAAAAGCCCCCATTTTTATTATTTTTAGTTTTAAGTATATATTACTTATATCTATTCCCAAGTAGTATTTACAATTATATAAGTCTATTATTATACATACACTAAGTATAATCAAGTTTATTATTTTAATACATATTACATAATTGATAGACTAATATTAAATCTAATTATTTATACATAAAAAATAGCAACTATTTTATATAAAACATAAAATAGTTGCTATTTTAATTTAAAACTTTATTTATTATTTACTAAAGATTTTATTTCCTCAAAGGCATTTTCATTTCCATTTCCACCAACTTTAGTAATCTTACTTGCTTTTATACTTGATATAAATTGTTTTTGATAATCTTTCAAATTATTATCTACTAACAATACTGGTGATTTTTCTCTAGCTGCTAAACTTCCAATAGTTATAGAGTCTACCAAATCGCCTTCTTGTTTTATACCATTTTTAGATACAAATATATTATTTAACTTATCTGATTTGTAAAATTCTTTTATTATATTTATATTTGTTTCTTCTCTACGAGAACCAGAAATTCTAGTAACAGTAGCCTTTGATAATTTATTTAATTCTTTAATTAAACTATCAGATAAATTTGATTTACCACCTATAGTATATATTTTATTTATATTTTGTGATTTAATAAAATCACTTCCACTTGGTAAACTATCTTTATCAGATAAAATTATTGGCATTTTATTTTGAGAAGCCACAGGACCTATACTAACTGCATCAGCTAATCCCTTTAGACCATTTACAATTGCTATATCAGATATTTTATTAGTCTTGGCTATATATTTTGCAATTTCTACACTTGTTTCAAAACGATTTTTACCAAATATTCTAACAGTACTTATTCCCATATTTTTTAATTCTTTTTCTATATTTTTATCTAAAGCACTTTCTCCACCGATTAGATACACTGTTTTAGTTTTTAATCTTTGAAGTTCTTTCTTTGTAGCATCATGTAATTTATCTTTTGGTGATAATAATACAGGTGCATCTTTAGAAGCTGCAAGTGGTGATGCTGCTAATGAATCTACTATTGAGAATCCATTTGTAATAACTACATTTTCAGCTTTATCCCATTTACTACTTATTTTTGTTGCAGTTTCAAATCGATTTAATCCAGTTAAAGTTTCAAACTCTGTTTTAGGAGTACTATCTTCTACATTTACATTAGTTGTAAGTACCATATTATTTGTACCTACACCTAAAGTATATAATATTTTTGTATTACCTTTTGATTTAGCAGTTACAACACCATTTGAAACAGTTGCTATTGATTGATTTTGGCTTGACCAAGATCCATTTAAAGTTGTATTTGGAGTTGTAGCTACATTAATTTTTTTGCTAGGTAAATTTAAAACATCTAAGTTAATTTCAGTGTCTACTTTAATTCCAGTAACACCTTCTTTTCCAGTTGCGCCTATATTTATATTTCCCCATATATCAACATATCCAATACCATCAGATTGTTTACTACTATTTATATCAAAATAACTATTTTTAGGTTGTTTATATTTTTCTCCGCTTGTAAATAAGTTTAAACCTATAAGCCCACCAGTTCTGTCTGAACTTTCTTTTTTAGATACAGAACCTAAAGAGTAAGTATTTTCTATTTTTGCGTTTGAATTAATTCCTATAAGTCCACCTACATTACCAGCACCAACTACATTTGCTTTTGAGTATGAGTTTGATATATTAGCACTATCAGTAGAGTAGGCTATAAGTCCACCAGATGCATCTAATCCGCCACTATTAGATTTAGAACCCTCAACTTTTCCAGATTCTACCTTAACATTATTTATATTTCCAGATGCCGAACCTACAAGAGATGCAGCTCTTCCAGATGTGTTAACAATATTAACATTTTCAAGAACTAAATTTTTTACAGTAGATTTCATATCTATTGAATCAAATAATGCTGCTGCATAACCAGGAGAACTTTGTTTAATTGTAAGGTTTTTTATTTTATATCCTTGACCATCAAAGTTACCACTAAAATATCCTAATCCTTCAAAGTTATTTACTTTACTCATATCAATATCATTAGTCATTTTAAAATGAGCATTACTTTGACCTTTTACTAAATCTAAATCTGATGCTTCAGAAATTAGATAAGGATCTGAAGCTGTTCCACTACCTTTTGTAGAAGGAACTTTAACATCAAATGTAATAGTATCATTATTTCCACTTGAAACATTAGATATTACAATTCTACTATTTGTACCATCACTATAATGTATAGTATCGTTATCAAATGTATTTGAAGAAGGTGTATCTTTTCCAAGAGATGTTCTGCCACTTTCTGATGATAATGTTGCCTTATTTAAATCACCATTTCCATCTCCTAGTCTAGTTTCTCTTGGTCTAAAAACGTACATAAAGTCTTCAATTTTATTTCCATTAGATGGATTAAATTTATTATTTATTCTATAAACAATTATTCCACCGTGATCCATATTTACATATTTGTTAAATCCTTCTTTTTTACGAAACTCAACAACGAAAGATTCATTTTTATTTAATGGAGATTTTATTATAACAGCTTTCTTTTCATTTGGATTATCATACTTAGGTTTTGATAGTGTTACTTTATGAGTTCCTGGACCTATTACTTGAAGTTTTGAACCCCAATTTAAGTATTCATTTTGATAAAAAGCTGTTATTGGATTTAATGCTTGAGATCCGTTTGATGCCATCATGCTCCATTGACCAACAGGATTACCTATTTGAGAGTTTCTATATAAATCTGGTAATCCTAACACATGAAGGAATTCATGTACTATAACGCCATATGCTGTACGTGTTTTACTGAAAATTCCTCCAGGGTAATTAGGGTCTCCTGTTGTTATTAAGTTATAATTAAATACATCTTTACCAGCTATTTTAGTTTGGAAATATCCATCTGCTTTATGTGGCCATAATAAATCTTGGAATCCTATACCATAATAAGGTCCATAATTTCCTTCTGTAAAAAAGGAAATTGCATCTATATAACCATCATTATTAGTATCAAGCTGATCTCCAGTAAAATCTTTTTCTATCTGAGATTTTACATGATTTAAAGCTCCTTCTAATAATTCAGATTCTCTTTTATTTTGTTCTATTATGTTTGTATATCCATCTGGAGCTAAATTGCTTTTTTTCATAAAATATGTTCTAGGCTTACTTGATACATATGGAATTACAGTTGTACCATTATTTTTCTCATTAGGGTATATACTTGTTTTTACATCTAATTTGTTATATGACATAGATTTTAAGTATTGATTTAATGATACTAATGGTATTTTTCCATAAGACGAATCATTTGTTCCACCTGTATTAAATACTTCTTCAGCTTTAGCTCGTGTGTCTGAGTCATTAATAGTTATTGATTTTTGGTCTTCAAACTCTATAAATACAGCTATATTATTTATTTTTCCAGTTGTTTTCAGATTTTTTGCTTCTTTTGACTTTTTCTTTTTTAAGTTATATAAATCTGTGTAATCTTCAAGTACATTAATCTCTGGGCTTTTAATATTATCCATTGCATAAATCGGAATTAATGAATTTGAAAGTATTACTGATAAAGCTATTGATAATGATACAATTTTTTTGAATACCATTTAAACACCTCCTGCTAAATAAACACACTATTTATAATAGATTTAAAAATCATGTCGAAAATAGTAGTTTTTTGTATTATTTATATAATAATAATATATTTTATAATAAAAATTTTCAATAAAAAACTGGATTTTCTTGAGTAACCAAAAAAGCCACTCTCTGCTAAGAGTGACTTTAAATTTTAAACTTATTTTATATTTAATATATTTTTAGATAAATCATTAATACTATCTGTTAGACTAGATAGCTTTCCTTCAATTCTTATCAATAAATACATAGATAAAGCAATGGGAAAGCCAACATTAGCTACAAGAGTTTGTATATTATCCATATTAAAATATTATATATCTAAATCATATTCAGTAGTATCAGTAGTAACTACCTTAGCATCAACTAAAGATACTAAAGAAGCTCCATTAATATTAAATATGTCTTTAGATAATATTAATAACATAGCATCATTTATTTCTTCTTCTGTTAAATCAGTTCTTGGTGAGTCAACAGTTATAGATACCTTCTTATCAAGTTCAGTTTTAAAGTTCATTATTAATTTAGTTTTTATTTCCATGATTAAATCCCCCTTTTATTATTCAGATATAGTAGTATTATCAATTTTTTGTACTTCAATCAATGAATGTTCTTGTAGTGATGATATAGATTTAGCAACTAAATACAAATCCTCGTTAGTAACATTTGGATTTACTTTAGAGTAAGTTTTAGTTTTAACTATTACCTTTCCATTATCATCTTTACCACAATCAAATCTTAATTTTAATCCAGTTGGATTATTAGTTGAAATTACTGCCATTTTACTTCCTCCTTTAAAATATATTAAGCAATGTGTCTTGCTTATATTTATATAGTATCTTCTAAAGTAGGTATGTAGTTAAAATGTAGTTTTACAATAAATTTTCTAACTTAAATTAAAATTTATATTATTAGAAAATTAGGTAAAAAATAAATATTATTATATTAAAGAATAAAGGGGGGAGTAGTAGTTATGAAAATAAATATGGAAGATGTATGCGAAAATATACAAACTTTATATGATATAGTTGGAATGGAAAAATTTTTAGAAATAGCTAGGATGTATGGAGGAACTAATATATACATACCTACATACAAAAGTATAATAAGAAATAATAGAAATAGAGAAATTATACGAAAGTATAACGGTAAAAATATAAATATATTAGCAAATGAATATGGAATAAGTTATACTCAAGTTAAAAAAATCATAAAAGAGCATAACTTATAGCACTTATGTAGTGGTATAATAGGTATATAAGAAAAAAGACTCGGAGGATAAAATGAACTTATATAATGATATAATAAACAAAAAAGAAAAAATATCAGTTGTTGGTCTTGGATATGTAGGTATACCACTAGCAGTTGAATTTGCAAAGCATGTTAATGTAATAGGGTTTGATATAAATGAAGAAAAAGTTAATTCTTACATAAAGGGGGTTGATTCTACTAAAGAAGTTGGGGATTATGAAATAAAAAATACTAAAGTAGAATTTACTTGTGATGAAAATAAATTAAAAGAAGCAAAGTTTCATATAGTAGCAGTGCCAACACCTATAAATAGTGACAAAACACCAGACTTAAAGCCAGTAATAGGTGCTACAAAGTCAGTTGCTAGAAATCTTACAAAAGGCTCAATAGTAGTATATGAATCAACTGTATATCCAGGAACGACAGAAGATATATGTATACCTATACTTGAAGAAATATCAGGACTTAAATATGGACAAGATTTTAAAGTAGGATACTCTCCAGAGAGAATAAATCCAGGGGATAAGGTAAATAAATTAACTACAATAGTAAAGATAGTATCTGGAAGCGATGAAAAAACACTAGATATAGTTGCAAAAGTATATGAAATAATAATAGAAGCTGGGGTATATAGAGCTGAAAGTATAAAAGTTGCTGAAGCTGCAAAGGTTATAGAAAACTCTCAAAGAGATATAAATATAGCATTTATGAATGAGTTAGCTATGGTATTTAATAAAATGGATATAGATACAAAGGCTGTACTTAAAGCGGCAGGTACTAAGTGGAATTTCTTAAATTTTACACCAGGACTAGTAGGAGGACATTGTATAGGTGTTGATCCATATTACTTTATATATAAAGCAGAGGAGTTAGGATACCACTCACAAATAATACTAGCAGGTAGAAAGATAAATGATGGTATGGCTAAGTTTGTTGTTGAAAACACTATAAAAACCCTTATAAAATCAGAAAAGCAAATAAAAGGGGCTAAAGTAGCTATAATGGGATTAACATTTAAAGAAAATTGTCCAGATACTAGAAATACTAAGGTTATAGATATAATAGAAGAACTTAAAGAATATGGAATAGATACATTAGTATATGACCCAGTAGCAGATGAAAAAGAAGCATTTGAACATTATAAAATAAATCTTAATAAAAAAGAAGAATTAAAAGATGTAGATGCAATAATATGTGCAGTAGCTCATAAAGAACTTAAATCTATAAGTTTAGATGAGATATTAGATATGTTTAAAGAAGGAAATAAAGTATTAATAGACATAAAAGGAATATACAATAAAAAAGAAGCACAAGATAAAGGATTATTATACTGGAGCTTGTAAATCTATAAAACAATGCTAGAAACACTATTTTAGTATTTCTAGCATTATTATTTTTATAAAAATTAATCATCAATCTCTATTTCTATTATTTTTCCTGTAACTGCATTTATAGTTACTTCATAGTATACATTTCTATATTTAAGTTCAGCTTCATATTCTCTATCATCTCTATCATATTCTAACTTAAATATTGATGCACCAGGGAATCTTGCTAATAAAACTGATCTAGCTTTATCTCTAGATATTACATTTGAATTAGTTGGCTTATTTGAGTTACTTTGATGATTGTAATCATCATCTATTTCAAACTCAAGTATAGCACCATTAAGTGCACTTACTGTAACTTCATAATATTTATTATTGTATTTTATATTTGCTTCATATTCATTATCTTCTCTATCGTACTTTAGTTTTAAAATAGTAGATCCTGGGAACTTAGCAGCTATTATATTTCTAACTTTTGATTCATTTGTTAAAGCTGAATTATTAGAACCTACAATCCCATTGTAATAACCATCAATTTCTATATCAATAAATGCTCCATTATAAGCACTTATTTCAACTTCATATACTTTATTATTATGAACTATCTTAGCATCATATTCATTATCATCTTGATCATAAGTTATATAAAGTATTTGTCCTCCACTAAATCTATTTAGCAGTATTTGTTTTGCTTGTATAAGAGATATTTTTTTTGTAAGGTTATTTAAATATCCACCCTTAATAGAAACAGCTTGATTAAAGGCTTTAGTATTATCCCCTCCACCTATTTGTACAAGTTCATTTATATCTACACTATTAAGGTAACTTTTTTGTTCTTGATTTATATTTTCTCTAGTTAGTAATATAGGTGAGCTTTTCTTAGCAGATAAACTACCTAATGCTATTGCATCAACTAAATGTGAATTGTTTTTTATTCCGTTTTTTACAATAAATACTTTATCTAACTTTTTATTAGGATAAAACTTTTTAATTACATTCATATTAGTTTCATCTCTATTTAATCCAGTTAGTCTTTGTACATTGTTTATTCCACTTATAATAGATGATGGGATAGCAGTTTCTCCACCTATAACGTATTTTTCTTTTATTTTGCTATTATTTATAAAGCCTTTTGCATAGTTAAGACCTTTAGACTTTGATGTAAGTATAATAGGCATATTATTTTGTGCTGCAGGTCCAGAAATACTTGTAGCATCTGCTAGTCCTGTTTCTCCATTTACAATGGCAACTTTAGTAACAGATGTAACTTTATTTATTTCATTAGCTACCTTTAAAGACATATCATATATGTCTTTACCTTTTATATAATGTACATTTACACCTAAAGCCTTTAAATCACTTTGAACTTTACTAGAAAGTCTATTTCCAGCTTCAACTAAATACACATTTTTTACTCCTAGCCTTATTAACTCAGCTTTAGTATCATTGTGAAGTTTATTTTCATCAGTTAATAAAATAGGTGCATTCTTTAATTTAGCTAGTGGAGTAGAACATAATGCAGATACTAAATCAAATCCAGATGTAATAATTGCATTATCTGCCTTATACCATCCTGATTTACTAACCTCAATAGCTGTTTGATATCTTTGATTTCCAATAAGCCTTTCTTGCTTTATATTATTTGTATTAGCAAAAGCAAAGCTTGAGTTTGATAATATAAGTACGCTTAATAAAGATATACTTATATATTTTTTTAGTTTCATATAAATAATTCCTCCTAATCATGATACTACTTGATGTCTGCTATAAATTATATAATCAATACTTTTAACATTTATCTAATTTTGTGAATTTATATGATAAAATTTGCTAAAGTATTCGTTTTATAATTTATAGGTAACAAATAGTATATATTAAAGAAAACTAAAATTCAAATATATTTTAAATTATAATAATTAGGTAAATATTGGGATTATATATTGAAAAATAGTATAAATATGAATTATAAAATAAATTTTATTTTAAATAAGTTATAATTAGTATAAAATATTAAGAAGATGTTAAAATATGGACAATATTAGTCTATTACAATAGAGAGGTAACTTTATGAAAGTATTACATATAAATTCGTACTACATAACTTCAAAGTTATATAGAAACTTAGTTGAACATTTAGAAAAAGAAGATATAAAAAATGATGTATATATACCAGTAAACTCTGATTTACTAATTAATAAGTATATTGGAGAAAATAATGAAAATACAAAGTTTATATACTCAAAGTGCTTTAATAAATTTGATAGAGTAAGTTTTAGGCTAAAAAATAAAAAGATATATAAAGACATAAACAATAAGATTGATTTTAGTAATGTAGATATATTACATGCACACTCATTATTTGTAAATGGATATGTAGCGTACAAGTTAAAAAAAGAAAAAAACATAGATTATATAGTAGCAGTTAGAAATACTGATGTTAATGTATTTTTCAAAAAAATGATTCATTTAAGAAAAATAGGTGTTGAAATAATGAAAAATGCCAAAAAAGTAATATTCATATCTTCTAAGTATAAAGAAACAGTAATAGAAAATTATATTCCCAAAGAACTTCAAGAGGAAATAAAACGAAAATCAGTAGTTATACCTAATGGTATAGATAAGTTTTGGTTTGAAAATATAAATATGAAAAATAAACTATTTGAAAACAAAGATATAAATCTAATATATGTAGGAAGATTAGTTAAAAATAAAAATATAGAAACATCACTAAAAGTAGTAAAAAAACTAAAATTACTAGGATATAATGTAAGTTTTGATATTATAGGTGATGGACCAGATATGAATAGTATAAAAGCCATAGTAGAAAAAGATTACAAAGATAATGTATTTTTACATGGATTTAAAAATAAAGAAGAAATAATAAAACTATATAGAAAAAATGATATATTTATAATGCCATCAAAGTATGAAACTTTTGGACTTGTATATATAGAAGCACTAACTCAAGGATTACCACTAATATATACAAGAAGTCAAGGATTTGATGGATATTTCAATGAAGGAGAAGTAGGTTATAGCGTTATTTATGATGATGTTGATGAGATAGTTCAAAAGATTATAGATATAAGTAATAAAACTTGGGAGTTTGAAAATCTACAATATAAAGTAGAAGAAGAATTTAATTGGGAAAATATTGCTAAAAGCTATAAAAACATATATAAAGATTAAGTTTTAGGAAGGCGTAAATTAATGAATATATTATATTTAGTAAATATAAATGAAAATAATAGAAAAGGACTATTTACATCAACTCATGAAAAATTAAAAATAATTATAAATTCAAAAGACATTAATAATTATAAAATATATGCAATAAATTTTTATGATATTGGACTTATGAAATTTATTAAAAAGATAACTAAAAAGCAAATAAGAACTAAAGGCGTAGATAGTTTTGTATATGATGGTATAGAGTATAAAAAAATATATATAGGAGTTGGAATAAGTAATAAGATACTTGAAAAATTAAACCTAGATATATTAAATTTCTTACCAATGCTTATAAAATACAAAAAAGAAATAAAACAATATGATTTTGTAAGTTGTCATTGGGGATACCCGCATGGAAGAATAGCTTACTACATAAAAAAGCTATATAATTTACCTTATATAGTAACTTATCATGGAAGTGATATACATACTATGCCTGTTAAAGATAGTTCTATAAGAAAAAAAGTAATAGAAATATTGAATAATGCATCTAAAAATATATTTGTAAGTAAAAAATTATATGAAGCATCTAAAGTTATTGGATACAACAATAAAAATTATATAATAAGTAAAAATGGTGTAAATATAGATAATTTCTATAAATTAGATGAGGATAAAATATCTACTATAAAGAAAGAACTTAATTTAAATAAAATAGTAATAGGATTTACAGGAAATTTAAACCATATAAAAAGAGCTGATAAATTAATTGAAATTTTTAAAGAGATAAAAAATATATTAAATACTGATGATATAAGTTTTCTTATTATTGGTGATGGACCATTAAGAAAGCAGATAGAAAATAGTGGAGCTAACAATAATTTAAATATACATATTACAGGAAATGTATTTGTAGATGATGTAAGAAAGTACATAAATACTATGGATATAATGATACTTCCAAGCAGGAATGAAGGATTTGGATGTGTAATATTAGAAGCTAATGCATGTGGTGTACCTGTTGTAGCTACAAATGTAGGTGGCATACCTGAAGCAATAGAAGATGATAATATGTTAGTAGATGATGGAGAAGATTTTGAAGAAAGATTCTCCAATAAAGTATGCGAAATTTTAAGTTCAAAATACAGTAGTGAAGATTTAATAAAAAGAGTAAAAGATAATTTTACATGGGAAGTAGTAGCAAAAGATGAAATAAATTTATATAAAGGAGAAATGTATGAGTAAAATAGCAAAGGCTACCTTAGGTATCATGATAGTAACTATGTTATCTAAAGTTTTAGGTCTAGGTAGAGAGATGGTACTAGGGGCATATTATAGCGTTGGTGATTATAGTCAGATTTATTTAATGTCTATGAATATAGTGTCAACAGTATTTACTATTATAGCATCAGCAGTGGTTACAACTTTTATTCCTTTATATCTTGAAAATTACAATCTTGGAGAAGATGAACAAGGCAATAAATTTACAAATAATATAATTAATATAGTTGTAATTATATGTACCTTAATTATTATATTAGGATTAATATTTACTGATGAATTAGTAAGTATATTTGCACCAGGCTATGAAGGTGATAAGTTTTTAATGACGGTTAAATTTACTAGGATAGTATTATCAGGTGGATTATTTATATCGTTAACTAAAATAATGTCCTCATTTTTACAAGCAAAAGAAAAGTTTACTGTATCTAGTATGTCAGGTATTCCATTTAATATAATAATTATAATATCAATAATATTAAGTTCAAAATACAATATATATATACTTCCAATTGGTGGTTTACTTGCAATGATAAGTCAATATATATTCCAATTGATTTTTGCTAGTAAAAATGGATACAAATATAAAACAGTATTAAATCTAAATGATGAATATGTAAAGAGAATGATAGTTTTACTAGGACCGGTATTAATTGGTGTTGTATTTAATCAAATAAATACAATAATAGATAAAAGTATAGCTACAACTATTGGTAATGGTAGTGGTGTATCTGCATTAACTTATGCAAATAGGCTAAATGGATTTGTAATGGGATTATTTATAACATCTATTGCATCTGTAATATACCCAATATTATCAAACTATTCGTCTAGCGATAATAAAGAAGGATTTAATACATCAATAGTAAAAAGTGTAAATGGAGTATTATTATTAGTTATTCCTGTATCTATTGGAGCAATAGTACTTTCAAAACCGATAGTTAGAATATTATTCCAAAGGGGTGCATTTGATGAAACAGCTACTAATATGACTTCTATTGCACTTATATTTTATTCGTTTGGAATGGTTGCATTTGGACTTAAAGATATATTAGGTAAAGTATTTTATTCTATACAAGATACTAAAACGCCAGTAATAAATGGTATAATATCAGTTATTATAAATATAATACTAAACATAATACTATCAAAAGTTATGGGATATGCAGGTCTTGCATTTGCAACAAGTATAGCTACTACGATATGCATATTCTTATTATTTAATAGTTTGAAAAAAAGAATAGGTGACTTTGGACAATCTAAGATAATAAGTGTTACATTTAAATCTATATTATCAGCTATTTTAATGGGTGTATTTGTATATTTTACATATAAATTTGTATTATCTATATTAGGTAGTGGTTTTGTAGGAGATTTTATAAGTTTAGCAATATCTGTATTAGTAGGTGTGATAGTATATGGTATTTCTATAATTTTATTAAAGGTTGAAGAAGTTAGCATTGTAACTGGTATTATAAATAAGAAATTAAAAAGGAACTAGATAAATCTAGTTCCTTTTAATGTGAGAAATACTTGAAAAAGAGATGTTTAAATTTTTCAAGTAATATAATTATATAATATCTATTTAAATATGTCTACCATAAATAAATAAATAAAACATTTTTAATAATTATTACAAAACTTAGAATAAGTAGACAAGAAAAAGATATCATATTGTGATATAATTATATTTAGATGTAAAAATTTGTATGATTTTATAATATATATAATATAAATAAATTTTATTTTAAAATTAAAATACAATATTAAGGGGGCAATATATGTCAGTTTTAGACAAAATTCTGAGTAAGTCAGATGAAGTAGAAATAAAAGTATTAAATAAGATAGTTGATAAAATTGATAGCATAGAAGATAAAATTCAAAGATTAAGTGATGATGAACTTAAAAATATGACAAATGTATTTAAAGAAAGGCTATCAAATGGAGAAACTCTAGATGATATATTAGTTGAAGCATTTGCAGTAGCAAGGGAAGCATCAAAAAGAGTTTTAAAAATGCGTCAATATAGAGTACAATTAATAGGTGGTATTGTACTACATCAAGGGAAAATAGCAGAAATGAGAACTGGGGAAGGTAAAACATTAGTTGCAGTAGCACCAGTATATTTGAATGCACTATCAGGAAAAGGAGTTCATGTAGTAACCGTTAATGACTACCTTGCAAAGCGTGATAAAGAAATTATGCAACCTGTATATGAATTTTTAGGAATGAGTGTAGGTGTTATATTAAATGGTCAATCTCCAAGTGAGAGAAAAGCACAATATGATTGTGATATAACTTATGGTACTAATAATGAGTATGGATTTGATTATTTAAGAGATAACATGGTAACAAAAAATGAAGATAAAGTTCAAAGAGAATTAAACTTTGCAATTGTAGATGAGGTAGACTCTATACTTATAGATGAAGCTAGAACACCTCTTATAATATCTGGAACTGGAGATGAAAGCACTAAGTTATATGATATAGCTAATTCTTTTGTCAAAAGCTTAGTTGATGAAGATTATGATATAGAAGAAAAAGAAAATACAATATCACTTAATGAAAATGGATTAACTAAAGCAGAAAAATTCTTTGGAATAGAAAATTTAATGGACATAAAAAATATTGAAATATATCATCATATAAATCAATCATTAAGAGCTCATAAATTAATGGAAAAAGATGTTGATTACGTTGTAAGAGACAATGAAATAATGATAGTAGATGAATTTACTGGAAGAATAATGGATGGTAGAAGATACTCAGATGGATTACATCAAGCAATAGAATCAAAAGAAGGCGTAGAAATAAAAAGAGAATCTAAAACTTTAGCAACAGTAACATTCCAAAACTTCTTTAGAATGTATAAAAAGCTAAGTGGTATGACAGGTACTGCTAAGACAGAGGAAAGTGAATTTCAATCTACTTATAATATGAATGTTGTAACTATACCAACTAATAAACCTATACTTAGAGCAGACTTATCTGATTTAGTATTTAAGACTGAAAAAGAAAAGTATAATGCAGTAGTAGAAGAAATAGAAAAAATAAATAAAACTGGACAACCAGTATTAGTAGGTACAGTATCAATTGAAAAATCAGAATACTTATCAGATTTACTTTCTAAAAAAGGTATAAAGCATGAAGTATTAAATGCTAAAAATCACGAAAAAGAAGCTGACATAGTTAAAAAAGCAGGTAAATTAAATGCTGTAACTATAGCTACAAACATGGCTGGTCGTGGTACTGATATATCTTTAGGTGATGGAGATTTAATAGAAGAAACAGAGGTTAAAAACTTAGGTGGACTTTATGTAATAGGTACTGAAAAGCATGAAACAAGAAGAATAGATAATCAGTTAAGAGGACGTTCTGGTCGTCAAGGTGATCCAGGTACTTCAAGATTTTTTGTAAGTTTAGAAGATGAAGTTATAAAGCTATACGGAGGAAGTAGTATAGAAAAAATATCTAATAAAGTTAAACATGAAGAAGGAAAACCACTTGAAAGCAAAAATTTACTAAAAATGGTAGAAAGAGCTCAAAGAGGAATAGAAGGACGTAACTTTGAAATAAGAAAGAACGTTATACAATATGATGATGTAATAAATGAACAAAGAAAAATTATATATGCAGAAAGAAATAGAGTATTAGATAATGAAAGTGTAGAAGAAGAAATACAAAAAATGGTTAAAGATGTTATAAGTGAAACTGCTAATAAATACTTGGTAAATAAAGATTACTATGGATATTTAATAAGCTTATATAACAAATTTATGCCAGAAAATACTTTATTAATACCAGGCATAGATAAGATGAGTATAGATGAAGTAATAGAATATACTTATGATTTATCTAAGAGAGTATATGATTTTAAAAAGATAGTATCAGGAATCGAAGAATTACGAAATCTTGAAAAGAAAGTATTATTAGAGGTTGTTGATAGCTATTGGATAGATCATATAGATACAATGGACCAATTAAGACAATGTATAGGTCTATCAGCAATAGGTCAAAAAGACCCTGTTAAGGAATATACAATACAAGGTTATGAATTATTTGAAGAATTAAATGAAACAATAAGAACAGAAACTGTAAAATATCTGTATAAATTTAACTAAAAATATATAATATAAAGTAAAAAACCAAAGGGCATTCCTTTGGTTTTTTATGTGAGAAATACAGAAAAAAGAGATGTTAGAAATTTCTTTTTTCTTAATTTGATTATACTATAATAGGTATTAAAAGTCGAGTAAAGGTATAAGTTAATTAAGAAAAAAATTACAAAATTGTAACTATTTTTTTTATCATTATATATTTGTAGAATACTTTTTATTATATAAGAATATGTAAAATTAAATGCAATTATGTTATAATTATAAAGATATACTACAATTAAGGGGGAATTTATATGAAAAAATCAACGAAATTAATTACTAGTGCTATGTTAGCAACTGCTATTATTTCGCCAAATTTAGCATTTGCTACGAACAGTATTTTATGGAGATACATCAAATATAAGTATAAAATTTAAAGAAAATCCAAAATCTGATTCAATAACAATAAACTTCTTATGTTATGATATGCCATTATCAGCTACATTAAATTACAATTCTAACACTAATTCTTACGAAGGAATAATAAATTTCAATAAAGAACCAGAATACTTAAATGTATGGAAAATAGAAAATATAACAATAAATAGTGAAACTCCAGAAGTTTTAGATAAAACTAAATTAGAGGAGTTAGGACTTAATTTAAGTGATTATGATATTCATCAAGAATATATAGTAACAAATAACAAAAGTTTATCACAGTACATTAAAAAAACTTCAGCTCCAGTAAAAGAACTTGTAGGAATTAATAGGAGTGAAACAGCAGCAAAGATAAGTCAAGAAGGTTGGAAAGATGGTTCTGAATATGTAATATTAGTAAATGGAAATGCAATAGCAGATGGAGTTACAGCAACACCACTTGCTACTACTTATGATGCACCGATTTTACTTGTAAACAATGATAATATTCCAGAAAGTACAAAGAATGAAATAACACGCTTAAATCCTAAGAATATAATATTAATAGGTGGAAATTCAGTTATATCAGAAAGTTTAGAAAAGGAGTTAAAATCTACTACTTCTTCTAATGTTTCTAGGATAGAAGGTAAAAATAGATTCGAAACATCTTTAGAAATAGCAAAGAAAATAGATGATGATCATGATGTAAATAAAATATTTATAGCAAATGGTTATAAAGGAGAATCTGATGCACTTACAATAGCTGCAAAAGCAGGTCAAGATAAGCAGCCAATAATATTAAGTGAAAAAACTAAATTAACAAATGAAGCTTATAATTGGTTAAAAAATGAAGGTTTAACAAATGCATACTTTATAGGTGGAGAAACAAATTTAACTACTGATATTATACATCAAGTGGCAAAAATTACTAAGACACAATCTGGAGAA
>CALESE010000202.1 GCA_937907205.1 uncultured Romboutsia sp.
GAAAATAGCCATTTTATATAACTTAAAAATGGCTATTTTGTCTACAGTCTGAAATAAGCGTAATTTACGCTTATTTTTTTGTCTATAAATATATTACTTTATAGTATTTAAATATAAAAAAGTTTCATAGTATATAAAAGGCTAAAAATATTTCATAGGAGTTGAGAAATATGATTTTTATAAATCTTGATATATTTATAGACAAAGTTGAATTTTGTGTATTTAAAAGTGAAAATCATAAAAAAGATTATATATTAAATAATAAAATTATAATACCTAAATCATTTAATATTGGTGATAAGTTAAATTATATAAGAAAATATATTAAAACTATTATAAATTTTCATGGCATAGAGTTTGCATACATAAATATTGATGATAATGCGGGTATAAATTTTACAGATATAGTAAAAATAGAAGGAGTTATGGAAGAGTTATTTTCAAATTGTGGGGTGATAATATGCAAATAAATCCACAATTTAATTTAGAAATAATAAAAAAAATAAATTCAGAAGGTGTTAATTCCGCACTTTATTTAGTAAAAGATACACAATTAGGTTCAAATTTAATATTAAAGCAGATAGACAAAAATAATTTTAATGAAGTAAGCAGATACTTTGAAGAATCAAAAAAAATATATAATCTAAAACATCCTAATATAATAAATATAAATACAGCATCTTATGATGATGAATATATATACATTACAATGCCTTATTATAGAAAAGGGTCTTTATATAATTTAATAAAAAATGAAAATTTAAGTATGAGAAAAATTATAAAATATTCATTGGATTTTTTATCTGCAGTTGAATACATACATAATAAAGAAATAGTTCATTGTGATATAAAGCCTAATAATATATTAATAAGTGATAAAGACAGAGCTGTAATAACTGATTTTGGATCAGCACTTTATTTAGATAGTTTAGGTAATGCGAGGCTAAAAAATGTTTACTATAAGCATATTGCACCTGAACAATGTACAAATTCATGTATAAATAAGAAACTAGATATATATCAAGTTGGAACAACATTGTATAGAATGTGTAATGGTAATGATGAATATAATAATCAATTAAAAATATATAAAGATTTAAATAGTATAAAAATTGCTTGTGCTAATGGTAGGTTTCCTGTTAGGAAAAAGTATTTACCGCATATACCAAAATCTATGATAGATATAATAGAAAAATGTATAAGGGTAAATCCAAATGAAAGATATGAAAATGTAGTTGATATAATGAATGATTTAGCTCAGATACATGAAAATTTAGATTGGAATTATAATAAGTTAGATAATAATAATTTTATATGGATACTTGAGCATGAAAATAAAATGATAGAAATACAGCTTTATAAAATTAATAATATTTGGAACATATATGAAAATGAAATATTAAATGCTCAAGTTGATAGTAAAGCAAAAGGTTACCGATTAGTTAGATCAATTATAAAAAAATATGAAAAATAGCCTTACTTTAACCGATCAAGTAAGGCTATAAAGGGGTAAAATATATTATAAAAAGGGGTTTATTAGGGAATATATTTTATTTGGGGAGTAAAATAATCGGTTATTAGGGGAATAACCTTTTATTAATAATAACAAAAATCGACAATAAAATCAAGAGTTTTATTAAAAAAATAATTTTATTTTTATATTAAAATAAAAAATAAAATTTAATTATAAAATAAGTATTATGAATGAAATATTTTCCTATGGATAAACTAATATAAATTAATCACATTCTATAAAATGGAGGAATTTATGAAAAATAAGTTATTAATAGGTATATTGACTATGACTTTATTTATATTTTGTTATAAAACATCAATATGCTTGGAGAAAAATATATGGATAAATGATATAAATGAAAAAGAGATAAAAGTTAGCTTAGTAAATATTGATATAAAAGAGGAAAGTTTAAATATTGATAAGGAGTATAACGCATATGCAGTGATTACTATGAATGTACAAAATAATAGCAAAAATAACATAGAGTTATCTAATATAGACGTTTATCCATATCAAAATAATGAACCAATAAAGTATTTTGTAAGTACATCATCGGAAGATATTAAAGGATTTATAGGGAATTTAAATCCAAAAGAATCTAAGATTATAAAAATGGGTATAACATTAAATAATACAAATGATCCAATAAAGCTAGAATTTTCAAACATAGAAGATATAAATAATAGTAAAACTATTGAGATTATAAATATAAAATAAAGAAAAGTTAAACTTTTCTTTATTTTTTTGATTAAAAACAATTTAATTATAAAAACTAATTAAAATACTTATAAGTTAATAATTAACATTATAAACATTAACTTATAGGTATTATGAAAGTGAAACTAGAAAAACATAATGTTAATCTTACAATTTTGTTCTTTGATTTATTTGACATAAAAAGGTATAATTGATTTATCAAAAAGGAGGATAAAATGAATTATTATGACAATAAAGAAAATAAAATAAGAAGAAGAAAAGTAAGCTCTAATAATAAGTCCTTTAAAAATAATGAAAATGACATATTTTATAAAAAAAATACTGATAATGGTAGTATAAAAATAGAAAATAGCACAATTTATAGAGAGGAAAGAGCTATAAGTTCTAGAGTTAAAAATAAGAAAAAGAATAAATCCAAAAAATTTATAAAATCAATTCTTATATTAATGCTATCGGCTTTGGTAGTGGCATCATCTGTTGGAGCCGTATTTATAATTTCAGCTATAAAAGGAGCTAAACCAGTAACTGAGCAATTATTACAAGAACATTATATCAGTAGTGAAGTAGCTTTAGGAGATCAAATTCCTAGAGATTTAAAAAATGCAATAGTTTCTATTGAAGACGAGCGTTTTTATGATCATAATGGAGTTGATTATATATCATTATTAAGGTCTGTACTTCATAATATATTTACTGATACTACTCAAGGTGGAAGTACAATAGAGATGCAGTTATCAAAAAATTTACTTACAAATGATGATAAGACAATAAAAAGAAAACTTAGAGATATGTATAATGCAATTTCTATGGATAAGTATATGAGTAAAGATAAGATATTAGATGCGTATTTAAATAATATATATCTTGGAAGATCATCTTATGGAGTTTCTAAAGGATCTAAAAAATATTTTGGAAAGAATGTAAGTGAATTAAACTTAGCAGAGTGTGCAATGCTAGCTGGAATAACAAATAATCCAGGTATATATTCAGAGTTTACAGAAGCTAAAAAGAGACAAAAAATTATATTGTACAAAATGAATGAACTAGGGTATATAACAGATGAAGAATATGAAGATGCATTATCAGAAAAAGTATTTTTTATATCTGAAATAGGATAAATATTAAGAGGTGTAAAATGAGTAATTATGAACTAAATTATAATGATAAAAAATATTTACTAAATGAAGATAACTGTAGTGGTTTAATTAATGACGAAGAAAAGCCTGTAAAGGGTATAGGTATAAACAATATAATAGACATATTAAATAATTCAAATAAAATAGTTTTTGATATAGAGTATTATCAAGAAGCTTGTCCAGAGTGTTTAGCAGGAGTTAAAGAAAAGCAAAAATTCTTTGGATTTTTAGAATATCATTTTTATATATTTACTAAAAAAGGAGAGTATGTAATAAGTGATATAAGTAAAGAATATGAAGGATTATCTTTTAACAAATTATCAAGACAAAATAAAGTTGATGATAGTTATATAATAAGTATAATAATATGTGAAAGTTGCAATGATTATATAATTCAAATAGAAAATTGTATTGTATAAAAAAGTACTGGATTATTAATCCAGTACTCAGAGCGTAGACAAAGTCTACGCTTTTTTATTTTTGTCAATACTCTTTAT
>CALESE010000203.1 GCA_937907205.1 uncultured Romboutsia sp.
ACTATTTTTTTATATATTTTTATGTGTTGCACTTAATATGATAATTTATCAAATACAAAAATCGAGGTATAATCCCTCGATTTTTTATATTTCTCGTCTACCTTCTAATGCTTTTGATATTGTAACCTCATCCGCATATTCTAGGTCTCCACCTACAGGTAACCCATGTGCTATTCTAGTTACTTTTATTCCCATAGGCTTTAAAAGCCTAGCTATATACATAGCAGTAGCTTCTCCCTCTATAGTAGGATTTGTAGCCATTATTATTTCTTTAACGTCTTGTGTACCTACCCTTTGAATAAGCTCTTTAATTTTTATCATATCTGGTCCAATACCATCCATAGGAGATATTACCCCATGTAATACATGATATTGTCCTTTGTAGTCTCTTGTTCTTTCCATAGCAGCCACATCTCTCGGATCCTCTACTACACATATAACACTTGCATCTCTATTTTTATTGGAGCACATACTACAAATTTCAGAATCTGATATATTACAGCAAACTGAGCAGTACTTTATTTCTCTTTTAGCTTCTAATATAGCCTTAGATAATGCTTCTACATCATTATTATTCATATTTATAACATGAAAAGCTAATCTTTGTGCCGTTTTTCTTCCTACTCCAGGAAGTTTAGAAAACTCTTCTATAAGTCTTGTTATAGGACCTGTATAAGTTTGCATATTATCACCTACTAGAATAATCCTGGAATATTCATTCCCCCAGTTACTTTACTCATTTGAGATGCTTGCATCTCTTCAACGTTTCTTAAAGCTTCATTTACAGCACTTAATACTAAGTCTTGTAACATTTCTATATCATCTGGATCAACAACTTCTGGCTTTATCGCTATATCTAATAATTCTTTCTTACCATTAACTTTAACAGTAACAGCTCCTCCACCTACTGAAGCTTCTATCTCCTTAGATTCTAACTCCTCTTGCATTTTTTGCATGTTCTCTTGCATCTTTTGAGCCTGCTTTAATATATTATTCATATTTCCAGGCAGCATTCCGCCTCCAAAACCTCTCTTAGCCATAACTAATTCCTCCTAAATAAAAACTTAAATTTTATAATACATAACAATTATATAAAATTTGCTTATCTTAATAAATATAATTTTATGTATACTCTAAAAATCTAATATATTAGATTTTTTATTTTATTATTATATCATAATAGCATTTATCTTGCTTTTATTTTAATATCTATCTTTTATACTATCCTTTATTTCTAGTATATCCTCACTTACTATACTTCTTAGTATATCTTCACCCTCATCATGTTTTTTATTTTCTATTTCTAAAGATATATTATTTACTTCTGATTCTAATATTACCCTTATGTTAAAACTTCTATTTATTGTCTCTCTTATTATTTTCTCTATATAATCTATAGTTGAAGGATCACTTAATCTCTTTTTAGCAAATTCAAAACTATCACTATAAATTAAATATAGTATATTATTAGATACATTAAAACTTTGAACATCTCCTAATAAGAAAAATACTGGCATCTGCTTACTTTGCTTATCCTGCTTTATGTTACCTCTAATTTTTTCCCAAGATGCTTCTATTAATTTTACATCTTCGCTTTTCACATTTTCATATACAACTTCTTTAACTTGATTATTTTCAATTACGTCATCCTCTTTAGTATTAGACACACTATTAACAGATACCTTTATATTTCCACTCTCAATAGTTTTTTCTAAATTTTCAATTCTCTTTATGAGAGCTTCTTTACTCTCATCAAACATAGGTTGTGCTAGCTTCATCATAGTTACTTCAGCTAATACTCTTGGATTTGATGAACTCTTTATATTATCTTGAGCAGTAGATAGTATATTTAATATCCTTATTAAATCATTCATATCTACACTATTAGCTTGTTCTTTTAATAAATTTACTGTTTCCTCTGGTAAAGATATTATTTCATCTAATTCATTTGATACTTTGCATACCATTAAATTTCTAAAATGATCTATCAAATCATTTATTAAGTTTCTTATATCTTTTCCCCATATAACAAACTCATTTAGGTTCTGTAGCGATTTTTTAGTATCTTGATTAATTATACATTCAGCCATATCAAATAACTGTTCTATATTGACTGTTCCTAATAATTCAACCACATCTTTATATTCTATCTTATTATCTCCAAATGATATACATTGATCTAATATACTTAATGCGTCTCTTAGTGCACCTTGAGAGTTTCTAGATATTAAATTAAGAGCCTTCTCTTCTACATCTATATTTTCTTCTAGACATATCTTTTTCATTCTATCGCTCATATCTTTAACTGTTACTCTTTTAAAGTCAAATCTTTGACATCTAGATAAAATAGTTGCTGGTATTTTATGTGGCTCTGTTGTTGCTAATATAAATATTATATATAATGGAGGCTCTTCTAATGTCTTTAAAAGTGCATTAAATGCTCCTTGTGATAACATGTGGACTTCATCTATTATATACACCTTATACTTAGCCTTGGCTGGAGAGTATTTCACACTCTCTCTTAACTCTCTTATATCATCTACACTGTTATTAGAAGCAGCATCTATCTCTATTACATCCATTATATTATCATTTAATATATCTCTACATACATCACATTCGTTACAAGGCTCTTGGTTGATTCCATTAGTACAATTTACAGCTCTCGCAAATATCTTAGCTGTAGATGTCTTACCAGTACCTCTAGTCCCTGTAAATAGATATGCATGACCTATATTATTATTTTCTACCTGATTTTTTAAAGTTCTTATTATATGTTCTTGACCTACTACGTCTTCAAAGGTTTGTGGTCTATATGCTCTATATAACGCCTTATGCATAACTATCTCTCCTTAGTTTAAAAATCCATCTGCTATATTTTTATCTCCTATATTAGATTATTATCTATTTATGTATATTAAATTCTTTTGTATTACTAATTTATACTTAATATTATACATTAAAAAATCCCTTAATTAAATTAAGGGATTAGCTTTTATATATTAAATGCTGTACACCATCTATCGACTTACTTCCATAAGCGTTACCTAAACAGTTAGCTCCATCTAGGCACCCCCACGGCACACGAAAGTGACTACTTACCGTTGCTTCCTTCCGGACCTCACGGGGTTCATAGGCTTCCATTGCGCAGGACCTAAATTTCAACACCACTTATTTAGGGCAGCCCTACAAAAGATAAACCTCCAGATGGAATTCAATCCTGCTATAGCGGATTGCAGGTTACAGGGCACCGCTACCTCCCCATCTAGTACAGCAAAATTTCAACCGTAATTAAAATTCCTCTGGCGGAGAGAGTGGGATTCGAACCCACGATACGCTTTTGACGTATACTCACTTTCCAGGCGAGCGCCTTCGACCAACTCGACCATCTCTCCATACTATCTTTTCCTCAAAGTTTTAAAAAATTCCTGTAATATATTAGAACATTCATCTTTTAATACTCCAAAGTAAACTTCAACGTTACTAGTTTCATAATAATCTAGCTTAAATTCATGTTGCTTTTTTGTATGTGCATTTTTTATATGTTTAGTTCCTATTATAAGTTTCTTTATTCTCGAGTTAACTATAGCTCCACTACACATTATGCATGGTTCCATAGTAACATATAAATCACAATCAATCAACCTCCAACCACCTAATTTTTCTGAAGCTTGTCTTATAGCTAAAATTTCTGCATGAGCGGTAGAATCATTTAGTTCTTCTGTTTGATTATGTGCTCGTGCTATTATTTCTCCATTTTTTACTATAACAGCTCCTATCGGTGTTTCTTTCTTTTCACATGCTTTATATGCTTCCTTTAATGCTTCTTCCATATAGAATGACTTTTCCATATTGCCTCCTAAAACTTATAACAATTTTATATTATCATACTTGCATTTATAATTCAACTTAAAATTTTTCCTATATTTAATAATACATTTACATATTTTTACATAAATTATATAGTAAACGAACTTAATAATAAAGGTATGAAAATTATTAAATAAGCTAACA
>CALESE010000204.1 GCA_937907205.1 uncultured Romboutsia sp.
TATATCTTTGCTATTGCTTCAGATAAATCCGTTGCTCAAAATTCTTAGTAATTAAAATTTGATTACCTGCTCAGATTAATCATTATCTGAATATCTGGCTTGGTTGTGTTTAATTCTTTTAAAGAATTATATTTATATAAATTAACCTACTGTTTAATTTTCAAAGTTCATTATTGTTTTTCCCTTTTCTTAAGGACAAGTAATAATATATCATCGATTAAACAATAGGTCAATACTTTTTATAAATTTTTTTATAAATTTTTTTCATATTCTTTTCTAAGCTTCTCTACAATCTTTCTTTCTAGCCTAGAAACAGTCATCTGAGATATGTCTAATTCCTTTGCAATATTTGATTGAGTCTTATCTAAGAAGAATCTATCTTTGAATATTTTTGTTTCTAATTCATTTAAACTCTGAACAAATTTGTTTACAAAATCTCTTTGTTCTATATTTCCAAAGCTGCTTTCTTCTTGACCTATCTTATCTATAAGTGTTATATCTTTATCTTCTGAATCATCATTACTTGATGAATCTAAAGATATAGGTTGATACCCGTATGAAGCTTCCATAGCTTCTAATACTTCTTCTTCACTACATCCAATATAATTAGCTATATCTTTTACCTTTGGGTGTTTTTTATTCTCTTGTTCTAAAAATACCTTTGCTTCACTTATTTTTTTACTTAACTCCTGAACTCGTCTCGGAACTCTTAATGTCCATACTTTATCTCTAAAGTACTTTTTTATCTCTCCTATGATTGTTGGAGTCGCAAAACTAGAAAACTCATATCCTTTTTCTATGTCATATCTATTTATAGCATATATTAGTGCTAATGATGCAACCTGGTATATATCTTCAAATTCAACACCTTTATTTATATACTTCTTAGCTAGCAAGTTTACTAAATATAGATGTCTTTCGATAAGTACATTTCTAAGTTTTATATTTTCCTTATCTTTACTATATATCTTAAATAGTTCTTTCGTATCCATATCTAAGTAATTTGTAGCATTAGCTACATTTTTCATTAAATATCAACTCCTAAATATTTAGTCATTCTTACTACAGTTCCTATATTATCTTTAGATTCAATGCTAACTTCGTCCATTAATGTTTTTATTATAAACAATCCTAATCCATTTTCTTTTGGGTTTGATAAGTCTGGCTTATCTATTGAATCTACATCATATCCCTTTCCATTGTCCTTTATTTCTATTGCAATACCATTTTCTAATATAGAGAATGTTATATTAAATATTTCATCATTGCTATGCTTTATAGCATTTGTACACGCTTCTGATACTGCTACCTTTATATCTTCTATATCATCCATTGAAAATCCGACCTTATTAGCTATTCCAGATGTAGTCAACCTTATAATTCCTACATAGTCTGGTTTCGAAGTTATTTCCATTTTTATAGTTTCACAAGTCAAAACTTATCCCTCCACCTTAAATATTTTATCTAGACCTGTTATTGTAAATATTTTCTTTACATTGCTCTTTGGATTTATTATATATATTTCTTTTTCTTCACTTTTTATTTTCTTAAGAACCCCTATCATTACCCCTAATCCTGTTGAATCTATGTAATCTAAATTAGAAAGATTTATCTTCATATCTAATACTTGCTCATCTGCTAGTTTATGTAGATGTTCCTTTAATTTATCAGCGGTTGATACATCTAGTTCTCCTTCTAAATTAATAGACCAAAAACTATTTGTTAAATCTAACTTTGAATTTATATTTATTGACATTTATAAACCTCCTTAGTATTTGATTATCTTTTTCTTATTCTAAATAATTTTGTTATGCTTGTAACTCTGCTTATCATATCTATTATATCTTCTGCACTATCTGTTATAGATGCTATATTCTCTATAGTTTCATTTATATACCTTTCATTATAATCTATTATTCTTGTTGCCTTTTCTACTACTGTAGTTGCGCTATGTAGTAATTTGGCAAGATATATAGCTATAATTAATGATGATATTCCTATTAATACAGCCCCAATTTGCCATCCCATTGCATCCATTATTTATCTTCTCCCTCATCATCAAATGTTCTGCTTATAACTATCTCTTCTTCTGTGATATGCACATCATCTTCACTTATCTTTTCATCAATAAAGTTATTTATTTTATTTTTTACTTCATCAAATGTTTCTTGTAAAACATCCTTAGGGTTTTCTTTAACTTCCTCAAACTTTTCTTTAGCTTGCTTTCTTAATTCCGAACCTTTCTTTGGAGCAAAAAATAATCCTGCTATAAATCCAAATATTGCTCCTAATAATAGAAATTTACCTGACTTTCTACTCATACTATGTACTCCTCCTTATTTTTTATATTTATGTATTAGATTATGCAAAAAGAATAGGATATAATCCTATTCTTCTTCTGCATTTATTTTAGCAATAGAAACTACATTAACTTCTTCATCCGTTTTCATTAGCTTCACACCACTTGTAACTCTTCCAAATAATGAGATTTCATTTACTCTTAGTCTTATAAGTACCCCATCAGAGTTTATTATCATTATCTCATCATCTTCATTCACCATTTGTGCTCCAACAAGATTTCCTGTTTTTTCAGCTATATTATAAGTTTTTATACCTTTTCCTGCTCTTATTTGAGTTCTATATTCATTTATATCTGTTCTTTTACCAAATCCATTTTCACTAACTACTAATAAATCTGTACCTTCATCTGCAAGACTCATTGAAACTACCTTATCATTATCTGATAATGTAATACCTTTTACACCCATAGCTGTTCTTCCCATATGTCTTATATCTTTTTCATCAAATTTTATAGACATACCTTGTTTAGTTACTAAAAGAACTTTCTTATTTCCATTAGTAACCTTAACATCTATAAGTTCGTCATCTTCTCTTAACCCTATAGCTATAAGTCCAGATTTATTTATATTCTTAAACTCTTCACGCTTAGTTTTCTTAACTATACCATTTTTAGTTGATAATAATAAGAACTCATTTGAATCTGATTCATCAATTGCTATTAATGTGGCTATCTTTTCATTAGGTCCTAGTTGAAGTAAGTTTACAATAGCTGTTCCTTTAGCTTGTCTCTTACCTTCTGGGATATCGTAAGCATTTAGTTTAAATACTCTTCCTTTATTAGTGAAGAATAATAATCTACTATGCGTAGTTGTACTTACAAGGTGTTTTACAAAATCTTCTTCTCTAGTTGTAAGAGCTGATACTCCCCTTCCACCTCTTCTTTGACTTTTATAAGTATCTGATGGAAGTCTTTTTATGTATCCGAAATGAGTAAGAGTTATAGCTATCTCTTCGTCATTTATAAGATCTCTCATATCAATTTCACCTTCAGCATGTCTTATTTCAGTTCTTCTTTCATCAGAATAATTTTCTTTTATTATAAGTATTTCTTCTTTTATTACATTAAGAAGTAATCTCTCATTAGCTAGTATTTCTTTTAATCTATTTATTTTCTTGATTAATTCTTCATACTCAGCTTCTATCTTATCTCTTTCAAGACCAGTAAGTCTTTGAAGTCTCATATCTAGTATAGCTTGTGCTTGGATTTCTGATAACTTAAATTGTTCTATTAATCCTAATTTAGCTTCTTGTCCTGTTTTTGAGCTTCTTATTAATTTTATTACTGCATCTATATTATCTAGAGCTATCTTTAATCCTTCTAATATATGAGCTCTAGCTTCTGCTTTGTTTAATTCAAACTTAGTACGTCTAGTTACTACATCTTTTTGATGTTGTACATAGTGATATAATATTTGCTTAAGATTTAATATTTTAGGAACACCATTTACTAAAGCAAGCATTATTATACTAAATGTGTCTTCCATTTGAGAATGCTTATATAAGTTATTTAGCACTATATTCGCATTTACATCTCTCTTAAGCTCTATTACTATTCTCATACCATTTCTGTTACTTTCATCTCTAAGGTCAGATATACCTTCTACCTTTTTCTCTTTTACTAAATCAGCTATTTTTTCTACTAGCTTAGCTTTATTAACTTGATATGGTATTTCTGTTATAACTATTTGTTGTTTTCCTTTAGCTAATTCTTCTATATAAGCTCTGGCTCTAACTTTAACTTTACCTCTACCAGTTCTATATGCTTCTGATATATTTTCTTTTCCCATTATTATTGCTGAAGTAGGGAAATCTGGCCCTTTTATAAACTGCATTAAATCTTCTACAGTAGCTTCTTCATTGTCTATTAAATGTACTGTTGCATCTATAACTTCACCTAGATTATGAGGTGGTATAGATGTTGCCATACCAACGGCTATACCATTAGATCCATTTACTAAAAGGTTTGGGTATCTAGCAGGAAGTACTGCTGGTTCTTTTAATGACTCATCAAAGTTAGGTTCAAAATCAACAGTTTCTTTATCTATATCTCTTAGAAGCTCTAAAGATAATTTACTCATTCTAGCCTCAGTATAACGCATTGCCGCTGGTGAGTCACCATCTACAGAACCAAAGTTTCCATGACCATCTACTAAAAGTCCTCTAGTAGAGAAATCTTGAGCCATTCTAACCATTGCTAAATAAACTGCACTATCTCCATGTGGGTGGTACTTCCCTAGTACATCCCCGACTATACGGGCAGATTTTCTATATGGTTTGTCTGGTGTTAAATTTAATTCATTCATTGAATATAAAATTCTTCTATGAACTGGCTTAAGTCCATCTCTTACATCAGGAAGAGCTCTACCTGCTATAACACTCATAGAATAGTCAATGTATGACCTTTTCATTTCCTCTGCTATTTCAATAGGGAGTATTCTATTATTTTCTTCCATGTATACTCATCCCCTTTCTATATATCTAAGTTTTTAACATATTGTGCATTTTCTTCTATAAATTCTCTTCTAGGACCTACTTTATCTCCCATAAGCATAGAGAATACTTCATCAGCCATAGCTGCATCTTCTATAGATACTTGAAGCAATGTTCTAGTCTCAGGATTCATAGTGGTATCCCATAACTGCTCTGCATTCATTTCTCCAAGTCCTTTATATCTTTGAAGCTCTACACCTTGTCTTCCTATTTCCTCTAATAATTTTTCTAATTGTGCATCAGAGTAAACATAGTATTCTTTCTTTTGTCTCTTTACCTTATATAAAGGTGGCTGAGCTATATATACATAACCATTTTCTATTAATGGTCTCATATATCTAAAGAAGAATGTTAATAATAATGTTCTTATATGAGCACCATCTACATCGGCATCGGTCATTATAACAATCTTATGATATCTAGATTTGTCTAAATCAAAATCATTACCTACACCACATCCAAATGCAGTTATCATATTTTTTATTTCGTCAGAAGATAATATTTTATCTAATCTAGATTTTTCTACATTTAATATCTTACCTCTTAATGGAAGTATGGCTTGAGTGTGTCTATCTCTACCTTGTTTAGCAGAACCTCCGGCAGAATCCCCTTCGACTAAGAATATCTCACTATTAGATGGATCCTTCTCAGCGCAGTCAGCTAATTTTCCTGGTAATGATGTACTTTCTAATACACTCTTTCTTCTAGTTAATTCTCTTGCTCTTTTTGCTGCTTCTCTTGCTCTTTGAGCTCTAAGACCTTTATCAACTATTATTCTAGCCGTAGTAGGGTTTTCTTCTAGGAATGCACCTAATTCTTCTACTGTTACGCTATCTACTATACCTCTCATTACTGTATTACCTAACTTAGTCTTCGTTTGACCTTCAAATTGAGGTTCTGGAAGCTTAACTGATACTACAGCAGTAAGACCTTCTCTTATATCTTCACCGATTAAATTCGGATCATTTTCTTTTAAAAGTTTATTTCTCTTAGCATATTCATTTATTGTCTTTGTAAGAGCAGCTCTAAATCCAGCTAAGTGAGTTCCACCTTCATGTGTGTTGATATTATTTGCAAAAGAATATATGTTCTCTGAATAACCATCAGTATACTGCATAGCTAATTCAACAACATAATCATTTACTTTTTTATCTATATAAACTATTTCATCATGAATTCCAGTTCTTGATTTATTTAAAAATTTAACATACTCAACTAATCCACCTGTATAATGGAATTCTTTCTTCTTTTCTTGTTCATCTCTTTTATCTTCAAATACTATCTTTATACCTTTATTTAAGAAAGATAGTTCTCTTAATCTATGCTCTAAAGTATCATATTTAAATTCAATATCATCAAATATAGTAGCATCTGGCATGAAGCTTATTATAGTTCCTGTATTCTTAGATTCTCCTACTATTTCAAGATCAGTTGTAGGTATACCTTTATTGTATGATTGTCTATATATATTACCCTCTCTATGAACCTCTGCCACTACCCATTCAGATAAAGCATTAACTACAGAAATACCAACTCCATGAAGACCACCAGATACCTTGTATCCTCCTCCACCGAATTTTCCTCCTGCATGAAGTACTGTTAAAACAGTTTCTAGTGTTGATTTTCCTGTTTGTGGATGTATTTCTACAGGAATACCTCTACCATTATCTTTTACTGTTATACTTCCATCATGGTTTATAGCAACATATATTTCTGAACAATAACCTTGTAATGCTTCATCTATACTGTTGTCTACTACTTCATAAACTAAATGGTGTAAACCTCTAGGACCAGTTGAACCTATGTACATTCCAGGTCTTTTTCTAACGGCCTCTAATCCTTCTAGTACTTGAATCTGACTTGCACCGTACTCTTGTTTCATTTAGATTCCTCCATTCTCTATACTCATAATGCTTCCTTGCTTTATATTGAAAATAGTAGTTTTACTTTTATCAAATATATTTTTATGTGAAACTTCAGCTGTAGTTATAAACATCTGAACTACGCTTAAGTTATCTACTAGCAATTTTTGTCTTGTTTCATCTAATTCACTAAACACATCATCTAAAATCAATATTGGATACTCTCCAATTTCATTTTTTATTAATTCTATTTCAGAAAGTTTTAATGAAATAGAAGCTGTTCTTTGTTGACCTTGTGAGCCATAAAGTCTCACATCTAGCCCATTTACAAAAATATTTAAATCATCTTTATGCAAACCATACTTTGTAGTTCTAGTTTCCATATCTTGTTCTCTATTAGATTTAAGTTTTTCTAAAAATTTATTATAAACTGTATCTACGGTATCTTCATCACTTATGTTCATTTGATTTTTATAGGTAATTAATAAATCCTCTATACCATCAGTTAAATTTTTATGCATATTATTAGCTACTTTGGCAATCTTCTTTATAAAATCTCTTCTTAGTATATAAATATAGCTTCCATATCTAACTAGACTTTCATCATAAACTTCTAGTAATTCATTATCTAAATATTTACTTTTTAGTAATTGATTTCTTTGAAATAATATTTTGTTGTAATTAGTTAGATAATTATAATACTTCGGCATAATCTGACTAATTTCCTTGTCAATAAATAATCTTCTTTCCTTTGGGCCTTCTTTTACTAGTTTTAAGTCCTCTGGAGAAAAAATTACAACATTTATATTTCCAAGTAACTCATGAATTTTCTGAATATGAATTTTGTTTACTTTTATTCCTTTTTTATTTTTAGAAATACCAATTTCTATCAATCCATTTGTATGTTCTTTAGAAAAACTTCCTCCTACATACAAATTTTCAGTTTCAAATTTAATAATTTCTTTATCTTTATTAGTTCTAAATGATTTTCCAAATGCCATCATATATATAGACTCAACTATATTAGTCTTTCCTTGTCCATTTCTACCAACTAATAAATTAACCTTCTCATTAAATTCTAAGTGTAAATTATCATAATTTCTAAAATTAACTAGCTGTAAACTGTTTAGTCGCATAGAAGATGCTCCTTTTTACACTACTTTTATTGTATTTCCCTCAACTTCTACTATATCTTGAGGTCTCAACTTTTTACCTCTCCTAGTTTCTACTTTTCCATTAACTTTTACTAAGCCCTCTTGTATTAAATACTTAGCATGTCCACCAGTAGAAACAAGATCTGCTAACTTAAGAAATTGATCTAATTTTATATATTCTGAATCTATATTTATTTCTATCATAATTAGTTCCTCCTATTCATTTATTTGCAAACTAATCTACTAAAAGTATATTATATCATAAAATTACCTACAAAAACCCAACTTTATTTAGTTGGGTTTTATGTCTTTACTATATATTTGATGATATTCTTACCGGAAGTAATAAATATGTATATTTAACTTCATCTGCAGGTTTTATAATACAAGGATTTACATTTGTAGTAAATTCAATGTATATTTCTTCACTATCTATATTTTTAAGTCCTTCTATAAAATACCTTGAGTTAAATGCTATGTCTAAGTAATCTCCTTCTAATTCCAAAGATACCTCTTCATAAACATTCCCTCTATCTGTATTTGAAGTTATTGCCATTGAATTATCTCTTATTGATAATTTTATTAAATTATTTTTTTCTGATTGAGATAATAGCGAAGCTCTTTCTATACTATTTAGAAGTTCTTTTGTATTTAATTTAACTTTAGAGTTGTGTTCTCTTGGAAGTAATTTTTTATAATCAATAAAATCACCCTCAAGAAGTCTTGTTATTATTTTTGTATCTTCAATTATAAATATTGCATTTTTGTCGTCAAATCCCAATTGAACATCTTCCTCAGTTGATAATAGACTGTTTACATCAGTAAGAGCTTTACCTGGAATTATAACTTTTGCATTATTTGCTACATTATTGACTGTAACGCTTCTAACGGCTAATCTATATCCGTCTATTGCAACTAAACTTATGTTTCCATCGATTATTTCAAAAAGTTCTCCCATTAATATAGGTTTGGTTTGATCTTGAGATATTGCAAATACAGTTTGCCTTATCATATTTTTTAATAAATCTTGAGGTATATTGTATAAATCATCTTTATTTACTTCAGGAAGTCTTGGATATTCACTAGCTGAATCTCCTTTTATTTTAAACCTAGAATTTACACAATTAATATATATATTATTTTCTGAATCAGTTTCAATTTCTACAAATGAATCTGGTAACTTTCTAATTATATCCCCAAATAGCCTTGCATTTACTACTATTTCACCTTCTTCAATTATTTCAGCTTGTGTATGAGTTTCTATTCCTATCTCTAAATCATATCCTGTTAGTTTTAATTGATTGTTTTTTGCTGATAATAAAATACCTTTTAATAAATCTAAAGTAGTTTTTCCATTAATAGCTTTTTGAGCTATACCTATTTTATTAGCTAAGAGCTTTTGATTACAAATTATTTTCAATGTGGATAACCTCCTTTTGGTTTATATATAAAAAAATAAATAAAAAACTTAGTAGTCATAGTAGTAGGTATTGTTGATAATGTTAATAAGTATCTATGTTTAAATAAATACAAAGATATTAACTTGTGTATATAGTGTTAATATCTTTGTTATTTATGATTTAATATTTTGTACATAAATTTTCGACAAAAAAATTATAAACATGACATCAACACAATATCCACATACAATTGTATATAAATTATCCCTTTAAATCAGAAATTATTTTGTCTATTTTGTCTTTAATTTCTTCGTTTGATTGTAGATCTTTGACAATCTTATCATGAGCATGAATAACAGTAGTGTGATCTCTTCCTCCGAACTCTTCTCCTATTTTAGGTAACGATAGATCTGTAAGTTCACGAGTTAAATACATTGCTATTTGTCTTGGGTAAGCTATAGACCTAGTTCTTTTTTTCGAATTAAAATCTTCCATTTTTAAATTAAAAACAGAGGCGACTTTTTCTTTTATTCTATTTGTAGTAATTTCTTCATTTTTTGAAGTAGTTATAATATCTTTTAGAGCTTCTACTGCAAGTTCGAAAGATATATTTCTATTTGTAAGAGATGAATATGCAATCACTCTTGTAAGAGCACCTTCTAATTCTCTTATATTTGATTTTATATTCTTAGCAATATAGTTAGTTACTTCATTAGATACCTCAATATTTTCCATTTGAGCTTTTTTTCTAAGAATAGCTATTCTAGTTTCAAAATCAGGTGCTTGGATATCTGTTATAAGTCCCATTTCAAATCTAGACCTTAATCTATCTTCTAATGTTGGAATCTCCTTTGGAGGTCTGTCACTAGAAATTATTATTTGTTTATTTGCTTCATGTAATGAATTGAAAGTATGGAAAAATTCTTCTTGAGTTCTTTCTTTTCCCGCAATAAATTGAATATCATCTATTAATAAAATATCTACATTTCTATATTTATTTCTAAATTCTTCGTTTCTATCATCCTTTATAGAGTTTATTAATTCGTTTGTAAATTTTTCAGATGATACATATACAACTTTAGGGTCTTTTTTTTGTGTCATTATATGATGACCTATTGCATGCATTAGATGAGTTTTACCTAAGCCAACGCCTCCATATAAGAATAGAGGATTGTATGCTTTTGCTGGAGATTCTGCTACAGCAACACATGCAGCGTGTGCAAATCTATTACTGTTACCAATTACAAACGTATCAAAGGTATATTTAGGATTTAAATTTGGATAACTTTTTTTTATATCAGATGACTTAGTTTCTTCACTTAATCCTTCTATATCTTTTTCGCTCAACACAAATTTAATATTGTATTTTTTTAATGATAGTTGGTTTACTGAGCTTTCTATTAGATTTAGGTACCTATCTTCTAATATACCTTTAGTAAAATCATTAGGAACTAAAAGTATTAAATCGTTCATATATATTTTTAAAGGTACTATTTGTTTAAAGAAAGCATTAAAGCTAGGTGGAGAAAGCTCTCCTTTTATTAATTGTAGTGTTTTGTCCCATAAAGAAACTATATCCATAATACAAACCTCCGAACAGAATAATTAACATTTTCCACAAAGTTATTAACAAAATATCAAAAAAAATATAAATTTTATATAATAATAATATTCATGGATAACAATGTGGATAAGATATTAATAATAAAAATTATGATTACAAAGTAATAAAGATATAAACAATATGTATATAAAACTATAAAGGATATAAATATAAATAAATGTAGATTATAACTAAAGTATTCTCTTAATATATATAAGTTATACACATTTATATCCACAGTCTGTGCATAACGTTGATAAGTTAGTAATTATTATTAACAATTTCCACAAGTATACTTATAATATCAGAATAAACGTCAAATTTCAATAACTTATACTCAATCTATCCACAATATTATACACCTGTTGATAAATTAATACACATTATTATTTATATAGTTTTAGGTAAAATAATTAATACTTTAAAATGTATTTTTCATAGTCCAAAAACCCGTTGACAACTAAAATAAAAGCATTTATAATTGTATGTGTTATGTTTACTTTGAGGGTAAAGTTATTAATTTAATAAACGGAAATAGAATATGAAAGGCGGTGCTATATAATGAAAAGAACTTATCAGCCAAAGAAAAGACAAAGAAAGAAAGAACACGGATTCAGAAAAAGAATGAAAACTTCTAACGGAAGAAACGTGTTAAAGAGAAGAAGAGCTAAAGGAAGAAATAGATTAACTCACTAATAATTAAAAAAGGCCACTAAAAGTGGCCTTTTTGTGTAGAAATTTATATTAAAGGCTGTGTTTATGGAGGATTTAATATGGACTTTAACAATACAAAAGGTTTAAAAAAAGACTCTGATTTTAGAAAAGTATATAAACACGGTAAGTCTTTTGCAAATAAATATTTAGTAATGTATATACTTAATAATAAATCAGATCATAGTAGAATAGGAATTTCAATTTCAAAAAAGGTTGGAAATGCTGTTATTAGAAATAAACTAAGAAGAAGAATAAAAGAGTGTTATAGATTAAATGGTGATGAAAACGTTAAAGATGGTTTTGATATAATTTTTATAGCTAGGGTTGCTAGTAAAGAGTGTGAGTATAAAGATATTGAAAAATCAATAAAATATTTAATGAAAAAATCAGGAATGCAAAAAAAGTAATAAAAATATTTTTATTAGGAGGTCTTTAGAGTGAAAAGTATAACTTTTATATTACATAAGTTAAATAAATACTTAACAAATATATGTATTTATTTAGTTAGATTTTATAGAAAGTTTATATCACCACTTAAAGGTCCCACATGTAGGTTTTATCCCACATGTTCTCAATATTCTTTAGAAGCCTTTAAAAAATATGGACTTATCAAGGGAATTTTTTTGACTATAAAAAGAATTTTAAAATGCAATATGTTTCACCCAGGAGGATATGACCCTCTAAAATAAAAGATAAGATAACTCCCAGGAGGTAGAGAGATTTGAATATTATAAGCAACTTACTAGGACATGTTCTTAGAACAATATTTGAACTTGTCAATGATTATGGAATGGCAATAATAATATTTACAGTATTTGTAAAATTATTATTATTACCACTAACTATTAAGCAAACAAAATCTACAAAAGCAATGCAAGATATGCAGCCAAAAATTCAAGAAATACAAGAAAAGTATAAAAATAAGCCTGAAAAACAACAACAAGAAATAATGAAATTATACCAAGAGTATAAAGTTAATCCATTAGCAGGATGTTTGCCATTACTAATACAAATGCCAATATTAATAGGATTATTCACTGTATTAAGAGAACCTGTAGCTTCTGGAGTTTTTGCTAATCAAGCTGCTTTTGATGCTGCTAATACGGGATTTTTATGGGTTAATAGTTTATCTAAACCAGATATTATATTAGCTGTACTTTCAGGGGCGAGTACATTTGTAATGCAAATGTTGATGATGCCAAAAGATCAACAACAAGGTTCAATGAAGGTTATGACATATGTTATGTCAGGTATGATGTTATTCTGGGGGTTCACTTTCCCAGCTGGTCTTACATTATACTGGACAGTAGGTAACTTATTTGCCATAGCTCAGCAATATTTAATAATGAATCCTTTAAAAGCTAAAATGGCTAACTCTAAGGAGGAAATAATAAATGAAGAGAATCATAGAAATAAAAAGTAAAAATCAAGAAGAGGCTATAAAAAAAGCATTAGAACAGTTAAATGTAAATGAATCAGATTTGGAAATTGAAGTTTTGGAACAACCAACTAAAGGTTTTTTAGGAATTATAGGTTCTAAGGAAGGTACATATAAATTTACTGTTAAGGAAACTGAAATTGATATAGCTAAGAATTTTGTAGAGAATATACTTAAAAATTCTAATGTAGAAGCTATTGTAAAAGTTAAACAAGATAATAACTTAATCAAAGTGAATATAGAAGGTAATGATGCTGCTTGTTTAATTGGTAGAAGAGGGGAAACACTTGATTCTATACAGTTTTTAACAGGGCTTGCACTTAATAAAATAAATAAAGAATCTGATTTTAGGGTTCTTGTAGATATTGAAAACTATAGATCAAAAAGAGAAGACTCTTTAGTTAGATATGCAAACAAGATGGCCAGAGAAGTGGCTAAAACTAAAAAGACTAAAAAATTAGACTATATGAATCCATATGAAAGAAGAATAGTTCATTCAGCTCTTCAAAATGATAAGTATGTAACTACTTATAGTGAAGGTACAGATCCATATAGAAGATTAGTAATCGAGTACAAAAGATAAATATAAACCTCCTAATTAATAGGGGGTTTTATTTTTGCTTTTTGTTTTATATAATGATAAGATTAAGGAAAGAATTAAAGTAACGAAAAATAAAATTTATATAACTAAGAGGTGATAAATTTGTATATAGATGATACTATAGCAGCAATTGCAACAGCACCAGGTGAAGGTGGTATAGGAATAATAAGAATAAGTGGAGATAGATCCTTAGATGTTGCGGAACAAATATTTAAATCTATGTCTAAAAAGTCAATAAAGGAATATAATATAAGAACTTTAATTTATGGACATATAGTAGATAAAGATAAGATAATAGATGAAGTATTAGTTGCATATATGAAAGGTCCAAATTCATATACAGCTGAAGATGTAATTGAAATAAATTGTCACGGTGGATTTATTTCGGTTAAGAAGATATTAGAACTTATATTATCTAAAGATGTAAGACTAGCAGATGAAGGAGAATTTACGAAAAGAGCATTTTTAAATGGTAGAATAGATTTATCACAAGCAGAAGCTATAATAGATGTAATAAAGGCAAAAACAGATACGGCTCATGAAGTAGCACAAAGTCACCTAGAAGGAGCTTTAGCTACAAAAATAAAAGAATTAAGAATGAGTATTACAGAGGTATTAGCTCATTTAACAGTTTCAATAGATTTTTCAGAAGAAGATGTTGAAGAAATAACATACAGAACACTTAGAGAAAAATCAGAAGAAATTAGAAAAGAAATTAAAAAACTTTATGATACAGCTGAGAGTGGGAAAATACTAAGAGATGGTTTAAAAACAGTTATAGTAGGTAAACCGAATGTAGGGAAATCTTCATTACTTAATTCTATATTAGGAGAAAATAGGGCAATAGTAACAGATATAGCTGGAACAACAAGAGATGTTATAGAAGAATTTGTAAATATAAAAGGAATTCCACTTAAGATAGTAGATACAGCTGGAATTAGAGAAACTGAAGATGTAGTTGAAAAGATAGGTGTAGAGAAATCTAAAAAATCTTTAAATTTAGCAGATTTAGTTATAATGGTTCTAGATTCATCAAGAAAATTAGATTATGAAGATATAGAAATACTTGAACAATTAAAGAATAAAAAATCTATAGTTCTATTAAACAAAACAGATTTAGATAAACAAATAGAGTTAGATAAAGTTAAGGAATATGTATCTGAGGATAATATAATAAAAATATCAGCTCTTAGACATGAAGGAATAGAACAATTACAAGATAAGATAGAAGATATGGTATATGGTGGTGCTGTTAAAAATTCTTCTAGCTTAATGATAACAAACTCTAGACATAAAGATGCACTATTTAAAGCTTATGAGTCTATAAATGATGCTATTGGAGCAATAGAACAATATATGCCATATGACTTTATAGAAGTAGATTTTAAAAATATCTGGGATTATCTAGGTTATATAAATGGAGATACAGTAACAGAAGATTTATTAGACACAATATTTGCAAACTTCTGTATAGGAAAATAAAAAATATATAATGTTTATCGTGAAACATTGAAATTTTTACAGAAAGGATACAAACATGATAAATTTTAATGCAGGAAAATATGATGTAATAGTAGTGGGAGCAGGACATGCTGGATGTGAAGCAGCACTTGCAACAGCAAGAATGGGTCATAAAACATTAATGATAACAATGTCTTTAGATTCTATAGCACTTATGCCATGTAATCCTTCTATAGGAGGAACAGGAAAAGGACAACTTGTAAGAGAGATAGATGCTCTTGGTGGTCAAATGGGTATAAATGCAGATAAAACAATTATACAAAGTAGAATGTTAAATACTGCTAAAGGTCCAGCAGTACATTCTTTAAGAGCTCAAGCTGACAAGTTTAAATATCATACAGAAATGAAAAAAACTATAGAAGATGAGCCTAATATAGATTTAGTAATGGATGAAGTTATAGATATAGTCCATGAAGATAATATAGTTAAAGGTGTCGTAACTAAGCTTGGTTGTATATATGAAGCTAAGGCTGTAATACTTGCAACAGGAGTTTATCTAAATTCAAAAATACACCTAGGAGAAGTATCTTTCTTTGAAGGACCAAATGCACTAGGATATTCTAAGCATTTAACAGATGGATTAGTTAAACTTGGTCTTAATATGAGAAGATTTAAGACTGGAACTCCAGCTAGAATTCATAAAGATAGTATAGATTTTTCTTCAATGTCTTTACATGAAGGAGATAAAAAAATAACACCATTCTCATTCTTAACAGGAAATTTAGAGATAGATCAAGAGCCATGTTATTTAACGAGAACTAATACTAAAACTCATGAAATAATAATGGATAATATAGGTAGATCTCCTATGTATAGTGGAAAAACAGAAAGTACAGGAGCTAGATATTGTCCTTCAATAGAAGATAAAGTAGTAAGATTTAATGATAAGGAATCACACCAAATATTTATAGAGCCAGAAGGTTTAGATACAAAAGAGATGTACATTCAAGGTATATCAACAAGTTTACCTTATGAAGTACAATTACAAATGTATAAGAGTGTAGCAGGTCTTGAAAATGCAAAGATAATGAGACCAGCATATGCAATAGAATACGATTGTATAGATCCTACACAATTAAAAATAACACTTGAGATAAAAGGTGCAGAAAACTTATTTAGTGCAGGTCAATTTAATGGAACATCAGGATATGAAGAAGCAGCAGCTCAAGGTCTTATAGCCGGTATAAATGCAGCTTTAAAGATAGAAGGTAAGGAGCCATTTATATTAGATAGATCAGAAGCTTATATAGGTGTTTTAATAGATGATTTAGTTACAAAAGGAACTAATGAACCATATAGAATGATGACTTCAAGATCAGAGTATAGATTATATTTAAGGCAAGATAATGCAGATATGAGACTTACTCAAAAAGGATATGATTTAGGATTAGTTACAGAAGAAAGATATCAAAGATATTTAAATAAAAAAGCAGAAGTTGAAAAAGAATTAGAAAGATTAAAGACTGAAAGAGTTACTCCAAAAGAGGTTAATCACTTATTAACCGAAATGGATGCATCTGAAATAAAAGTAGGTTTATCTTTATATGAATTCTTAAAGCGTCCAGAAGTTACTTATGAGCTTATAGAAGCTATAGGTAAGGGAGCTGGAGAAGAAGTTTCAGATGAAGTTAAAGAACAATGTGTAATAATGACTAAATATGAAGGATATATAGATAAGCAATTAAAGCAAATAGACCAATTTAAAAAGCTTGAAAATAAGAGATTACCAGATGAAATAGATTATTTATCAATAGAAGGACTTAGAATAGAAGCTAGACAAAAACTTGATGCTATAAGACCTGTATCTATAGGACAAGCATCTCGTATATCAGGAGTTTCTCCTGCAGATATATCAGTACTTCTTATTTATTTAGAACAAATGAGAAGAACTAGAGGAGGAAATAATGAATAATAGAGAGTTACTATCAAAAGGACTTAAAGAATTAGGAATAGATGTAAATGATAATATGTTAGATAATCTAAAAGTATATAGAGATATGCTTGCGAAATGGAATCAACATATGAATCTTACAGGTATAGTAGATGAAAAAGAAGTGTATATAAAACACTTCTTAGACTCTATATCAGCTGTCAAAAATGGGTATATAAAAGATGGAATATCTTTAATAGATGTAGGTACAGGTGCAGGTTTTCCTGGTTTACCTTTAAGAATTTGTTTAGAAAACATGAATGTAACTCTTTTAGATTCTTTAAATAAGAGAATAAACTTCTTACAAGAAGTGAGTAAAAATATAGGAATAGATAATATAAATTACATTCATGGTAGAGCAGAAGACTTTGGAAAATTAGAAGAGTACAGAGAAAAGTATGATGTAGCAACTGCAAGAGCAGTAGCAGGATTGCCTGTATTAATGGAATTTTGTGTACCATTTGTAAAAGTTGGTGGATATTTTGTTTGCTTAAAAGGACCTAATGCAAATTTAGAATTAGAAGAGTCTAAAGTTGCAATGGAAGTTTTAGGTGTAGAATTTATAGAAAAAATAAATGTAGAACTTCCTGGATATGATTTGAATCACAATATTTTAGTATTCAAGAAAGTAAAAAATACACCAGAAAAATATCCAAGAAAAGCTGGAAAACCAAGCAAAAATCCTATAAAATAAATATATTTTTTAGTCGAATTTAGTTATTTCCTAGGAAATAACTAAATTTATACCAAAAAAGAAATAATTTAGAAGGATTATATAGCCATATGAAGAAATATTATATTCATATATTTAAATAAGTACTAATTTGTAGGTAACTACGTAGGCTAAATATATTTATATACAAATAAGAGAGGGATGTTATGGAAGATAAAAAAGTTATGGAGATACCTATACACGATATAGTTCCAAATCCATATCAACCGAGAAAGGTATTTTCACAATCGGCATTAGAAGAATTAAGTAAGTCTATTAAAGTATATGGTATTCTTCAGCCTATAACAGTTCGGGTTAAAGATGATAAGTATGAATTAATAGCAGGAGAAAGAAGATTAAGAGCAGCTAAATTAGCTAAAATTGAAGTTATACCAGCTATTATAAATAATATGTCAGATGAATCTTCTGCTGTGTTAGCATTACTAGAAAATTTACAAAGAGAAGACTTAAATTTTATAGAAGAAGCTATGGGCTATGATAATTTAATAAAAGAGCATGATTTTACTCAGCAACAGTTAGCTGAAAAATTAGGTAAGAATCAGTCAACGATAGCCAATAAACTTAGAATATTAAGGCTTCCAAATGATATAAAGATAAGATTAGTAGAAAATAACTTAACGGAAAGACATGCAAGAGCATTGTTAAAGTTACCAAATGAAGATTTGATGAAAGAAGTTTTAGAAAAAGTTATAAAAGGTGACTTAACTGTAAAGAAAACAGAAAAGTTAATAAAAGATATATTAGAAGAATTAGAAGATTTGCAGGAAGATGATAAAAAACCAAATATAAAAGGTTCTATGGCAATAAGGATTTATTTAAATACTATGAAGCAAGCCTTTGATGCAATAATAGGAACAGGAATTGAAGCTAAGTATAAGGAAATCGATAAAGGTGATTATATGGAGGTTGTCGTAAAGATTCCTAAAAAATAAAAGGTTACTGCTATCAGTAACCTTTTTTAAAATAGACAGAGGAGGAAAATCTTATGAGTAAGGTTATAGCTGTTTTTAATCAAAAAGGTGGAGTAGGAAAAACTACTACTAATGTTAATTTAAGTGCAAGTATGGGGAAAATTGGGAAAAAAGTATTAGTTTTAGATTTAGACCCACAAGGAAATACAACAAGTGGTTATGGAGTAGATAAAAACGAAGTAGAAAATACTATTTATGAGGTAATGTTAGATAATTTAGATATAAAAGAGGCAATAATAAATACTGAATTTGATAATATTGATGTGGTTGCATCAGCTACAGAATTATCAGGGGCAGAAATCGAAATGACATCTATGGAAAATAGAGAATTTATATTAAAAAAAGCATTGGAAAGTGTAAGAGAAGAGTATGATTATATCTTTATAGATTGTCCTCCTTCATTAGGAATGCTAACTATAAATAGTCTTACTGCTGTAGATAGTGTTTTAATACCAATACAATGTGAGTACTATGCACTAGAGGGTGTAAGTCAACTTATGGAAACAATAAAATTAGTTAAATCAAGATTGAATCCTAATTTAGATATACAAGGAGTTGTGCTTAGTATGTTTGATGGTAGAGCTAATCTATCAATACAAGTTGTAGAAGAAGTTAAAAAATATTTCAAAGGAAGTGTTTATACAACGCTTATACCTAGAAATGTAAGATTAGCAGAAGCACCAAGTCATGGTATGCCAGTAATATATTATGATGCTAAATGTAGAGGTACAGAAGCATATATGGAATTAGCGGAAGAGTTTATAGATTTAGAGGAGGATATAATATAGTATGGAAAGAAAGACACCAAAAAGAACAAATAGATTAGGTAGAGGCCTTAGTGCATTAATCCCTGATATCAAAGAAGATATAGATAATAAAGACATCGTGACTATAGAATTAAGCAAGATATATCCGAATGAGAGTCAGCCAAGAAAAATATTTGATGAGGAAAAAATAAAAGTATTATCTGAATCAATAAAACATTATGGAGTTTTACAACCAATAGTTGTTAAACCTGATGAAGATGGTAAATACATGATTATTGCAGGTGAAAGAAGATATAGAGCTTCTAAAATGGCAAATCAAAAAGATATACCTGCTGTAATAAAAGATATACCTATGAGAGATATAATGGAAATAGCTCTTATAGAAAACTTACAAAGAGAAGATTTAAACTGTATAGAAGAGGCATTAGCATATAGAGGTTTAATAGAGCATTATGATGTAACTCAAGAAGAAATATCAGAGGCAGTGGGAAAAAGTAGACCACATATAACTAATACTTTGAGATTGTTAAATCTTAGTAAAGAAGTAATAAAAATGGTGGAAAGAGGAGAGCTAACTGCTGGTCATGGTAAAGCATTACTTAGAATTACAGACGAAAAATCTCAGTTAGAGTTAGCTAAAAAAGTAATAGATGAAGAACTTTCAGTTAGAGCAACTGAAAACTTAGCAAAAAAAATATGTGAAACAAGTTCCGAACAAGTTGTAAAAGAAGAAAAAGAAAAAGATATATTTATAGTAGACGTAGAAGAAAAACTTAGAAATATATTTGGAACAAAAGTAAATATATCAAAAGGTAAGAAAAAAGGTAAAATTGAAATAGAATATTACAATGATGAGGATTTAAATAATATAGTATCTATGCTTCTTGAAGAAAGTTGTTAATTAGTATAGAGAGAGGAAATTGTAGATGATTTATTTAGACAATGCAGCAACGACATATCCAAAGCCAGAGAAAGTTTATGAATCTATGATGGATTGTATGAAAAATTATTGTGCAAATCCAGGAAGAGCTGGGCATAAGCTTGCTATGAAAGCGGCTAGAGAAATATATGATGCCAGAGAAAATATAGCAAAACTATTTAATATAAATAATCCAATGAATATAGTATTTACAAATAATGCTACAGATTCTCTAAACCTTGCTATAAAAGGTGCTGTAAAAAAAGGAGATCATATAATAACTACAAGTATGGAACATAATTCAGTAATAAGACCTATAAAGTCACTAGAGAAGTACGGTATAGAAAATACTATAGTTGAATGTGATAAAGAAGGATTTTTAGATATAGAAAATATTAAGAAAGCAATAAAGCCAAATACTAGATTGATAGTTACTACACATGCTTCAAATGTATGTGGTACTTTAATTGATATAAAATCAGTTGGAGAAGTTGCTAAAGAAAATAATATAATATACTTAGTTGATGCATCACAAACAGCAGGAGTATATGATATAGATGTTAAAAATATGAATATAGATATGATTGCAGCTCCTGGTCATAAGTGTTTATTAGGCCCTCAAGGGACAGGAATTCTTTATATAAGAGAAGGACTAACTATAAATATATTAAAAGAAGGCGGAACAGGAAGTAAGTCAGAAGATTTATTTCAGCCAGACCTTTTACCAGATAAATATGAATCTGGAACTCATAATACACCAGGTATAGTAGGATTGAATGAGGGTGTAAAATTTGTATTAGAAACTGGAATTGAAAAAATAAGAGAGCATGAAGAGCAATTATGCGAATATATGCTAAATAGGCTTGAAGAAGTTCCTAATATAGTTATATATGGGCCAAAAAATAGCAAAAAAAGAGCAGCTGTAATATCTATAAATATTGATAAGATGGATTCAGGAGAAATAACATTCTTACTAGATAGTGAGTATGACATAGCAACTAGGTCAGGTATTCATTGTGCTCCATTAGCTCACAAAACATTAGGAACATTAGAACAAGGATCAGTTAGATTTAGCTTAGGGTATTTTAATACTAAAGAAGATATAGATAAAGCTATAGATGCGCTAAAAGATATATGCAAAAATTATTATAACTAAAACTATGAGACTACAATGTTTAATAAACGTTGTAGTTTTTGTTATAAATTAAAATATAATTATATATAGCATGAATTTTTATTGTAAAAATCATAAAAATTTGAGATAATTACTAGAAAACTAAAGAAAGTAAAAATACTTGCTAATAGTAATGTTTTTACAATAAGTTTAAGTTATAATTATATTATAAGAAAATGTTTTCAAGGGGGAATATTATGGACATTTTGAGTTTAGGAGAAAAAATAAAAAAGTTAAGAAAAGAAAATAATATGACTTTAAAAGAGTTAGCAGGAGATAGAATAACTGCAGCTCAAATAAGCCATATAGAAAGAGATAAATCACACACTAGTCAAGAACTACTAGATTACTTAGCTCAAAGGTTAGATGTTAGTGTTGATTATTTAATAGAGACTAAAGAGATGCAATCTAGAAAAATAACTGATAATTTAATATTACAGTGTGAAGTATATGTAAAATGCAATGAATTAGATAAAGCTGAAGAGCAGATAAATCAAATAATAAGTATATGCAAAGAGTATAATCTTATTGAAAACTATGGAAAATGTAATTTTTTATTAGGGGAGATTAATTTAAGAAGAAAAAATTACTCTATGGTTATAAATAATTTTGAAAAAGCTTTATATTTCTTTATAAAAAATAATGATAAGAAGAAGATATTTGATTGTTATCTAAAAATAGGTGATGTTTATATGGAAGAAGAATTTTATAAAGGAGCCATAGGTCACTTTGAATTTGCAGAAGAAGTTTTAAATGAAATACAAATAGAAGATAGCTATTTATATATAGAATTGTATAGTAAAATAGCATATTCATATATAAAGTTAAATCAATATGATAATTCATTAGAATACATAGAAAAGATAGATGGACTAGGATCACAAAAAAATATTAAAAAAGAAACTGAAATACTTATACTAAAAGCAAATAATCTTTTAAACATGGGTAAATACGAAGAAGCTAAAATTTATTTCAAGAAAGCATTAGAGATTTTAGAAGAAGAAGAAAATAGAAATGGATTAGCTAGTACATATTCAACTATATCAGAAATATACAAGAATATAGGTGATAATGAGAAAGTATTAGAATATTCTCATAAGGTATACAATATAAAGCAAAATGATGAAGATGAATATACTTCAAGCAGCTTATTTAGTATGATAGAAGCGTACATAAAAAGTAGAGAGTTTGAACTTGCTAAGAAATATTGTAAAATAGCCTTAGCGTCATCAATAAAGTGTAAGAATAAATTTAATGAATATAAGGTTTTAAAATTCTATTCAGATATGTACAAAATTCAAAATGAAAATGTAATGGCAATAGAATACTTATCTAAGTGTATAAATATAATATCAGATTTAGGGAATAAAAAAATATTAGCAAATTTATATATAGAGTTAGGTCAACTATATACAGATATATCGAAAGAAAAAGAATTAGAATACTACCAAAAGGGAGTATTTATGTATAAGGAATTAGAAATAATATAAGGCTCTTCAAAGGAGTCTTATTTTTATTTTATATGATAGATTGTCAATACAAGTGCAACACTTTATATTTATGTTGCAT
>CALESE010000205.1 GCA_937907205.1 uncultured Romboutsia sp.
ATCCTAGTGAAGAAGTGAATAATTATTTAATTATTAGAGATAATGAATTTGAGGATATTTGTAGTAATCTATTTGATTTATTATGGAGTAAGAAAGAAGATGTAGTAATTAAAGAAAAAGAAGAGGTTATAAATAGAATTTCTAAATCTAGAATATATGCAAAGCTTATTAATGAGAAATTTAATTAAATATTTTATATACAAACTTGAATTTATTGAATTTATAAATTTACAAAAAAAAATAATTCTTGACCTGTATCGACATAAGTTGATAATCTTTTAAGTGTAAAATAGGCGCTACAATTCAAAAGAATAGAATTAAAAAAATATAGAAAAGTGTAAAATGGGCACTAAATCAAAACTTGAAAGGAGAACGTACTAAATTATGTTACATCAATTAGAAGCTGTAATCATGAATATATCTGAGAAGGTATGGCCGGTATTCTTACCATTTATATTAGTAGTTGGAGCAACTATGGCTATAAGAACAATATTCATGATACAAAAGCAAGCTTCGGAACCATCAAAATTAAATTTTAAAAACGTTATAGGACCTGCTTCTATATCATTAGGAGCGATGATAGGTACAGGAGCAATCATAGGTGTTTTAGGAGCATTATCAAAATTATCAGCAAGTGGACAAGCAAATATAGAAGCAATGGCAATATGGGCCTTAATAGGTTCAGTAATAATGCTTCCAGTTTCTTACTCAGAAACTTTAAATTCAAAAATAATGGGAAAAACTCCAAAAGAATATATATCTAGTTTAATAAGCCCTAAATTAGGTGCTTTATATGCAGTTTGTTTCGTTGCATTAGCAGTGTTTGGATTTGGGGGATTCCAATTCAGTGGTATATCTTCAGTTGCAGGAATAGTAGCTGATAAAGTTGGATTTGAATTGTCAACAATGAAAAACTACTTATTCATAGTAATACCAGTTATAGCAGTAGTTTCTGCTTTAGTATTATCTAAGAAGCATGAAATATTTATGGGAGCTATGACTTATATGATAGGAACTGCAGTTGCAGGATATTTCATATTCTTTACAATATTTGTTGTTAAGACTGCAGATTATATACCAACATACTTTAATGGTATGATACAAGGTATGATGAACCCAGTAAATGCTATGATGGGTATACCTTTAGGGTTTATATTAGGTATGCAAAAAGTTATACAAACAGCTGAAACAGGATTAGGAGCTTTAGCTATGGCTGCTCAAGAATCTGATTCTGCACCAAGAGAAGCAGCTATGATATCTTTATTACCAACAGCTGTTACAATATTTGTTTCTATAGTTGTTACTTCTTATATAGCATCTTATGGTGTTAACCAAGGAGTATTAAATTTAGTTGATCCTGAAACAGGATTAGCTGCAGATACAATAACAAGATTAGCCGGATACTTTGAAACTGCTGAGCATGTAGTTGGTATATTTGGTTTAGTAGTACTATGTGCATTCACAGTATTATCAGCATTAACTACAATACTTGGATCTTACTACTATATGACTAAACTATTTAAGCAAAACCCAGTAAATACAAATATAGCTATATACTTAGCTTTAATAGTAGCTGCTGGTACTTTAGCAGTATTTGGAGCTAATGTTGTATTTGAAGCAGTTGACTTATTACTATTTGTTCTTTCAGGAATAAACGTAACTGCATTATTAATATTTACTTTCAAACATTGGGAAGCTTACAAACTAAACGATTTATCAAACAACAAAAAAGTATCATAATAGGTACTTAATATATAAAATTTAAGAGCATCTTATCTAAGGTGCTCTTAAACAATTAACAAGGAGGAAATAAAATGAATAAAACTATTTATTTTAATGGTACAATTATTACAGTTGATGCTAATGAAACAATAGCAGAAGCAGTTTTAGTTGAAGATGGAAAAATCGTTAAAGTTGGAACTAATGATGAAGTTCTAGCATTAAAAGATGAAAACGTTAACTTAGTAGACTTAGAAGGTAAAACTATGTTACCAGGATTTGTAGATCCACATGGACATGTAGTGGCTACAGCTCAAACATTAATGATAGTTACTTTAGGAGATGTTACTTCAAAAGAAGAATTACTAAGTAAATTAAAGAAAGAGTTAGAAGAAAATCCTCCTCAAGGAGATAAATGGTTAATAGGATTTGGATACGATAATACTAAATTTGAAGATGGTCAACATCCTACAAAATTTGATTTAGACTCAGTAAGCGAAGAAGTACCTATAAGTGTATCTCATGCATCAGGTCACTTAGCTGCTGTTAACTCAAAGGCTTTAGAGTTATATGGTTATGTAGGTGAAGATTATGAAGTTCCGGAAGGTGGAGTTGTAAGAACTGTATCTCCTGATTCTAAAGAACCTAATGGTGTTTTAGAAGAAAATGCTATACTTGATAGTGAAAAGAAGAAAATTGTAATAGCTCCAGGATTTGAAGATGTTTTAAGAGCTGTTGAAAGAGTTCAAAAAGTATATGCATCTTTAGGTATTACGACTACTCAAGATGCTTCTGTTGAATTAGCTAATGGATATACTCATATATTAGAAACTTGTGCTAATACTGGAAGATTAATAATAGATATAATGGGGTTAGCAACTCAACCAGTGACAACTCAGCTTATGAAAAATGAAGGTACTCCAAAGAGAGAATACAAAAATCATTATAAGTTAGCTGCAGGTAAAACTTGGTTAGATGGTTCACCTCAAGGATTTACAGCTTGGTTAAGTAAGCCTTACCACGTTGTACCTGAAGGACAACCTGCTGATTATTGTGGATATGGAACTCAAACTGATGAAGCTGTAACTCAATACTTTGTTGATTGCATAAATCTAAACATACAAGTACATACTCATGTAAATGGAGATGAAGCATGTGCTCAATTCTTAAGATGCTATAAAAAGGCAATAGAAATAACAGGACATGGTGCTGAATTAAGACCAGTTATGGTTCACTGCCAAGCATTAAGAAAAGATCAATTAGAAGATGTTAAAGCTGTTGGAGCTGTTCCAACATTCTTCAATGATCACGTAGCATTCTGGGGTGACTTACATCACGATCAAGTATTTGGACCAGAAAGAGCTCAAAATATATCTCCAATAGGATGGGCACTAGAAGAAGGTATAAAGTTTACTTTACACCAAGATCCACCAGTTAAAATGCCTAATCAAATATTTGCTATACACACTGCTGTAAATAGAATGACAGAAAGTGGTAGAGTATTAGGAGAACATCAAAGAATACCTGTAATGGAAGCTATAAAAGCTGTTACTATAAATGGTGCTTACCAATACTTTGAAGAAGATATAAAAGGAAGTATAGAACCAGGTAAATTAGCAGACTTAGTAATACTTGACAAAAACCCATTAGAAGTAGATAAATTAGAAATAAAAGATATAAAAGTATTAGAAACTATAAAAGAAGGTAATACAATATTTAAAGCATAATTTAAATTAAAAATAGACTATACATATGTATGGTCTATTTTTAATTTAATATAGTTAAATATATTTATATTCTACAAAATAATTGCAAATATATGATATAATTACAAATTAGAGTTTAAATTTTAATGATGAGTTTCTTTTATATTTAAATAGGTTATAATAAAATGGATAGATAAGTAGGTGATATTAATGGAAAATAAATTTTTACCAATATGTAAACAAGACATGATAGATAGAGGATGGCAACAGCTAGACTTTATAATAGTTACAGGAGATGCATATGTTGACCATCATAGTTTTGGAACTGCAATAATATCAAGGGTATTAGAAAATTCAGGATATAAAGTAGGTATAATAGCACAACCTAACTGGAGAAATACAGATGATTTTATGAAATTAGGAAGACCAAGATTAGGTTTTTTAGTAAATGGTGGAAATATGGACTCTATGGTTAATCACTATTCAGTAAGTAAAAAACATAGAGATAAAGATATGTATTCGCCTGGTGGTAAGATGGGACTTAGACCAGACAGGGCCACAATAGTATATTGTAATAAAATCAGAGAATCATATAAAAATATACCAATAGTTATAGGTGGAATAGAGGCAAGTTTAAGAAGATTTGCACACTATGATTACTGGAGTGATAAAGTTAGAAAATCAATGTTAATAGACAGTGGTGCTGACTTATTAGTTTATGGAATGAGTGAGAAAGAAATTGTAGAAGTTGCAGATGCGCTTAATGATGGATTTGATCCTAAATATATAAGACATATAAATGGTACTTGTTATATAGCTGACACATTAGAAGAAATATACGATGATTATGTTTTAATACCATCTTATAAAGAAGTGTGTGATGATAAGATGAAATACAACGAAGCTTTCAAAGTTCAATATGATGAGCAAGATCCATTTAGAGGTAAGGTTATAGTACAAAAGCATGCGGATAAGTATTTAGTACAGAATAAACCAGAAAAACCACTAAATAGGGAAGAATTAGATGCAGTATATGCACTACCGTATCAAAAAACATATCATCCAATATATCAAAAAAATGGTGGAATACCAGCTATAGAAGAAGTTAAGTTTGGTATAGTAAGTTCAAGAGGATGCTTTGGAAGTTGCTCATTTTGTGCAATAACATTCCATCAAGGTAGAGCAGTACAAAGTAGAAGTCAAGATTCTATAATAGATGAAGCTAAATGGATAAGTTCATTACCAGATTTCAAAGGATATATACATGATGTAGGTGGACCTACAGCTAACTTTAGACAAGAAGCATGTAAAAAACAAATAACTAAAGGTGCATGTAAGAATAGACAATGTTTACATCCAGACCCATGTAAAAATTTAACCGTTGATCATAGTGAATATTTACAGTTATTAAGAAAGTTAAGAAAGCTTCCTAATATAAAGAAAGTATTTGTACGTTCAGGAATAAGGTATGATTATGTAATGGCTGATAAAGATAATAAATTCTTAAGAGAATTAATAGAACATCATGTAAGTGGTCAATTAAAAGTAGCACCAGAACATGTTGCAGAAGAAGTTTTACAACATATGCAAAAGCCAGCTGGAAATACTTATGATAGATTTAGACAAAAATTCTTTGATATAAATGAACAATTAGGTAAGAAGCAATACTTAATACCATATTTAATGTCTAGCCATCCAGGTTCAACATTAAATAGTGCCATAGAACTTGCAGAATACTTAAGGGATACAAAGTATCAACCAGAGCAAGTACAAGATTTTTACCCTACACCAGGAACATTATCTACTGCAATGTTTTATACAGGTAAAGATCCTTTAACAGGAAAAGATGTGTATATACCAAAATCTAGAAAAGAAAAAGCAATGCAAAGGGCATTACTTCAATATAGAGCACCAAGAAATTATGATTTAGTTCATGAAGCTTTAGTTGAAGCTGGAAGAGAAGATTTAATTGGACATGGTCCAAGATGTTTAATAAAGCCTAAAGATGAAAGAGGGTATTATAACAAGACTACAAATAGCAACTCAAAATCTAAAAATAATAAATCTTCAAACAACAAAAACAATTCAAATAGAAACAAATCAAGAAGTAATAAAAATTCTAAGTCGATAAATAAGAAAAAAAGATAAAGTAAAAATAAATGATATGGGCAAATTACTCATATCCTTTATTTTTATGAAAATTTAATATAATATATAATAACTTTAAATATTAGTATGAAAATAGATAAAGAGGATTTTGTATAAGTTAAAATTTGGATATAAAATCGACTGATATTGACATTTTTTTTCTTAGATATTATACTAAAAGTTGTGTTAAAAACTAAAAAAGTGAAATTATACACCTAAAATAGAAAGGTATAAAATATGAATAAAAATAGGTTTTCAATAAGAACAATTGTAGCTATAGGGATAGGTGCAGCTGTATTTATGATATTAGGTAGATTTGGTTCTATACCAAGTGGTATACCAAATACAAATATAGAAACATCTTATGAATATCTTGCATTAATGTCTATACTGTATGGCCCAATTGCTGGATTTTTAATAGGTCTTATAGGCCATGGATTAAAAGATTTAGTTTTTTATGGTATGCCCTGGTTTAGTTGGGTTATATCATCGGCAGTTGTTGGACTTATAATAGGTATGGCATATAAAAAAGTAAAGGTTAGCAATGGGGAATTTGGTGTTAAGGATATATTAATTTTTAACATTACTCAAATAATCTCAAATATACTTGCATGGTTTATAATAGCTCCTACATTAGATATTTGGATATATGCAGATCCAGCTAATAAAGTTTATATTCAGGGGATTATAGGTGGTACTTCAAATATGCTAACAATAGGAATTTTAGGAACGATAATATTAACTTCATATTCTAAAACGAAAATAAAAAGTAGAAGCTTAAAAATTGAAGAATAAAGGAGACTCGAATGAAAAAAAAGATAATAGAGTTCAAAGATTTTAGTTTTCGATATAGAGTACAAGCAGAACCAACTCTTAAAAATATAAACTTAACTATATACGAAGGTGAAAAGGTACTTATAGTAGGACCATCAGGTTCAGGCAAAAGTACTTTAGCTCATTGTCTTAATGGATTAGTTCATTTTTACTATACTGGAGAGTCAAGTGGAAGTTTAAAGATTGATAATGAAGATATACTGGATAAAAATATATTTGAGTTATCTAAAATTGTTGGTACAGTACTACAAGACCCAGATAGTCAGTTTATAGGATTGACTGTTGGAGAGGATATAGCATTTAAGCTAGAAAATTATTGTTTAAGTCAAGATGAGATGATAGATAAAGTTAATCAATCAGCTAGATTAGTTGATATAGATAAAGAAATAAATGAATCTCCATATAAATTATCAGGAGGTCAAAAGCAAAGAGTTACTTTAGCTGGAGTTACTGTTGATGATGTTAAAGTGCTTTTATTTGATGAACCATTGGCAAGTTTAGATCCAGCAACTGGAAAGAATGCAATAAAGCTAATAGATGAGATACAAAAAAGTAAGGATAAAACAATAGTTATAATAGAACATAGGCTAGAAGATGTTCTTCATTGTGATTTAGATAGAATTATAGTAATGGATAAAGGGCAAATTATAGCTGATAAGACACCAGATGAATTATTATCAAGCGATATATTAAATAAAGTAGGTGTAAGAGAACCACTTTATTTAACTGCATTAAGATATGCAAATTGTGATATAAATGAAAATATAAGACCTTCAAATATTAATAAACTAGATATTAATGCTTGTAAGGAAAAAGTTAATAATTGGTATAATACAACTTTAAAATGTAAAAATGTATCGGATAGCGAAAGTATATTAGAATTTAAAAATATAAGTTTTTCATACAATAATGATAAACAAGTTTTAAAAGATATATCATTCAAAGTAAATAAGGGTGATATGATAAGTATAGTTGGAAGAAATGGTGCAGGAAAATCAACTATATCGAAATTAATATGTGGATTTTATAAGCCAACTAGAGGTCAAATAATATTTGATGGGGAAGATATGGTTAATAAGTCTATAAAAGAACGTAGTGAAAAAATTGGATTTGTAATGCAAAACCCAAATCAGATGATATCAAAGAGTATGGTATTTGATGAAGTTGCTTTTGGACTTAGAATTAGAGGGATATCTGACAATGAAATAAAAGAAAGAGTATATGATACATTAAAAATATGTGGTCTATATGGATATAGAAATTGGCCAATATCAGCACTTAGTTATGGTCAAAAGAAAAGAGTAACCATTGCATCAATATTAGTATTAAATCCAGAGGTTATAATATTAGATGAACCAACAGCGGGACAAGATTTTAAGCACTATACTGAAATAATGGAATTTTTAGTAGAACTAAATAAGAAAGGAGTTACAATAATAATGGTAACTCATGATATGCACCTTATGTTAGAGTACACTAATAAGGTTATAGTATTATGTAATGGAGAGAAAATAGCAGATGATGATGCTACTAATATATTAACTAACAAAGATATAATAGAAAAAGCTAACCTAAAAGAAACATCTTTATATGAATTAGCAATGAGATGTAATATTAATGATGGTATAGAGTTTATAAATAAATTTATAGACTACGATAGGGGGATTAGAAAAATATGAATACAGAGATGTTGTCATATATAAAAAAAGATTCACCTATTCATAAACTGACAGGTGCAACAAAGCTTATATGTTTTTTATTATGGACAATAGCAGCAATGATAACATATGATACTAGAGTATTATTAGGATTATTTTTACTTGGAATTGTAGCATTTAAAGTATCTAAAATAGAGTTTAAAGAAATTTCATTTGTTCTTTACTTTATACTATTTTTCTTATTTTTAAATACTATTATGATATTTGTATTTTCACCTTTAGAAGGAGTTAATATATACGGAATTAGACATGATATAATACATTTAGTAGGTCCTTATGTACTTACTAAAGAACAATTATTTTATGAATTAAATGTAATACTTAAATATTTTGCAACAATTCCTATGGCCCTTTTATTTATATTAACTACAGAACCAAGTGAATTTGCAGCATCATTAAATAAGTTAGGTATAAATTATAAAGCTGCATATACAGTATCTATAGCTCTTAGATATATACCAGATGTTCAAAGAGATTATAAAGATATATCATTTGCTCAGCAAGCTAGAGGGATTGATTTATCAAAAAATGAAAAGTTACTAAAAAGAATAAAAAATTCATCAGCTATACTTATGCCTTTAATATTCTCTAGTTTAGAAAGAATAGATAAGATAAGCTTAGCTATGGAGCTAAGAGCATTTGGAAACAATAAAAAACGTACTTGGTATACTAGAAGAAAATTTGAAAAGCAAGACTATATTTCTATATTAATTATGATAATTATAGCTTTAATATCTATATTTATGGTAAAAATAAATGGATCAAGATTTTTCAATCCATTTATATAATATATACTTAAAGACTAAAAACAAGAAAAACTGTATGTAAAATTTACATACAGTTTTTTATATATGATTAAAAATACATAGAATAATTGATATGAATTTATTTACTAATATAGTAATCGAACTTTAAAATGAATGTATAAGTATATTTCAAACTATTATAAT
>CALESE010000206.1 GCA_937907205.1 uncultured Romboutsia sp.
CTATAATACTTTGTAATTTATTTTTATCTATTATATTATTCTTTACAAAATCATTTTCATAATCATCTTCTAAAGTTACATATGGCATTACAAAAATATAATTATATATTATATCTTTATAATTTTTAGCCATTTTTATTTTTAAAAGGTTATTTTCTTCACTCATTACTTCTATTAATTCTTCTTCTAGCAAAAAAAATAAATCTTCACTAGTGTCCATAAATTTTATAAATAAAACCTTATTTTCTTGTATATACATTAAGTCAGTATTTATACCTTTAAATGGTGTAACCTTAGGAATAATACTAATGTTTGGGTTATCTTTATTATAAAAAATTTTCTCTAATTCTTTTATTTTTAATGCATCTAATTCAGAGTTAATATTTATGTACTGATTCACATTACATTCCCCCTTATTTTATAATAATTATACCATTTAACTTAATTGTTTGCTATATTGTGTTAATTTTAATCATAAAATTTTGTATAAAACAAGGGAGTATATAATACTCCCCTAATAAACTATATTTTATAATTTTTTTCCATCCAAATTTTCATCTTTCTTCTTACATCATTTTCTTTTACTTCATCAAATGTAGCATCTTCTGTAGTATATGTTTGTACTAGATTTTCTACGTTTGTAGGATATTCTATAAATCTACCCTTTTTATTTTCAAAACCTATACTCATTATATCGTATTCACCATCTTTGTCAGTAAGCACAATCCCATATTCGATGTCTTCATTTTTAGGGCAGTTTGATATTTTTACAAATTGATTTTTAGCTAATTGATTTAACATAAAATACATCCTTTCTTACTCTTTTGTATTTAGTATTGCCATTTTAATTATCTAATATAGATTTTAAATAAAAAATTCGCTTTTCTAAAAATCATTTTACTATCAAAACAGTATATTTATATAATTATATTTAATAGTTTAGTCTTTATTATTGAGTTAATATAGTTTTTTAGAACGTAAAAAAGAGAGACAAATTGTCTCTCTTATATTTACTTAGCATATTCTATTGCTCTTGTTTCTCTTATTATACTTACTTTTATTTGTCCAGGATATTCTAGTTCATCTTCTATTTTCTTAGTCATTTCTCTAGCTAATAAATGTATATCTTCATCACTTACATTTTCAGGTTTTACCATTATTCTAACTTCTCTTCCTGCTTGTATTGCAAATGATTTCTCTACACCCTCATAAGAATTAGCTATTTCTTCAAGCTTTTCTAATCTTCTTATGTAGGCCTCTAAAGTTTCACGTCTTGCTCCTGGTCTAGCTGCAGATATTGCATCTGCTGCCGTAACTAATACTGCTTCTATTGTTTGTGGTTCATAATCTCCATGATGTGTACTCATAGCATGAATTACATCTTTAGACTCTTTATATTTTCTTAATAATTCCATTCCAAGTTCAACATGAGTCCCTTCCATATCGTGATCTACTGCTTTACCTATATCATGAAGTAAACCGGCTCTTTTAGCTAATTTAACGTCTGCCCCTATCTCAGCTGCCATTATACCTGCTAAGTGTGCAACCTCTATTGAATGTTTAAGAACATTTTGCCCATAGCTTGTTCTATAGTTAAGTCTTCCTAATAATTTAACTAATTCTGGATGTATTGCATGTACACCAGTTTCAAAAGTAGCTTGTTCCCCATATTCTTTTATTATGTTGTCTACTTCTTTTCTAGCTTTTTCAACCATCTCTTCTATTCTAGCAGGATGTATTCTACCATCAGATATCAACTTTTCAAGTGCAACTCTTGCAACTTCTCTTCTTATAGGATCAAACCCAGATAGTATTACAGCTTCTGGAGTATCGTCTATTATAAGATCTATACCTGTTAAAGTTTCAAGTGTTCTTATATTTCTACCTTCCCTACCTATGATTCTACCTTTCATCTCATCATTTGGTAAGTTTACTACTGTAACAGTAGTCTCTGCAACATGATCTGCTGCACATTTTTGAATGGCATATCCTATTATTTCTCTTGCTCTTTTTTCTGACTCATCTTTGGCTTGAGTTTCTATGTCTTTTATCATTATAGACATTTCACGTCTTACTTCTCTTTCAGCATTTGTTAATATTATATCTTTTGCTTGTTCTGAAGTTATTCCTGATATTCCCTCTAGCTTTTCTAATTGTTGTGTTTTTATTTGTTCTATTTCATTTTCTTTTTTCTCAACATTTTTTAATCTATCATTTAGACTAGTTTCTTTAGACTCTAAATTTTGTAATTTTTTATCTAAAACTTCTTCTTTTTGAATGACTCTTTTTTCATATCTTTGTAAGTCATTTCTTCTTTCTTTGTTTTCTCTTTCAGCTTCAGTTCTCCATTTATGGATTTCTTCTTTAGCTTCTAATAATTTCTCTTTTTGTACTGTTTCTGAATCCCTATTAGCTTTTTCTATTATTTCTTTAGCTAAATCTTCAGCTTGTCCTATTTTAGCTTCTGAAATATTTTTTCTTATTATATACCCCAGTAAAATACCCACAACTACGCCTATTGAAATTTTTACTAGTTCTATGACATCCACCTCCTTTGTTAATAATCCCAAAATGTCATTATCTAACTTAAATCATTTTTATAATTACAAGAAATTTATTATATACTATCGCTAACGCATATAAATTTTTTTGTAATTTAAACAAAATATATTTAGTTTTAAAATTCTAAAAATACCTTGATATAAAATCAAATTTAGATACTTTATCTTTATTTAATTTTATAATTTTTTCTAACTCATGTCAAGTTAATAGGAGGTGTGAATAAGTTTTTATTCTAATGTATCATCTTCTTGTACATTCTCTTTATTTTCATCTAATTTATAGTATTCTCTTACTTTAACATCTATCTCTTCTATTAAGTCTGGATTATCAGTTAAGAATTTCTTAACATTTTCTCTACCTTGTCCTAATTTAACATCATTATATGCATACCAAGCACCTGATTTTTTAACTATATCTATTCCAGCAGCTATATCAAGTAAATCTCCTACCTTTGATATACCTTCTCCATACATTATATCAAACTCAGCTTGTTTAAATGGTGGAGCAACTTTATTTTTAACAACTTTAACTCTGGTTCTACTTCCTATAACTTTATCTCCTTGCTTTATAGAATCTATTCTTCTAACATCAAGTCTTACAGATGAATAGAATTTAAGAGCACGTCCACCTGTTGTAGTTTCAGGATTACCAAACATTACACCAACTTTTTCTCTTAATTGGTTTATAAATATAGCTACACAGTTTGATTTTTTTATTGACCCTGTTAATTTTCTTAATGCTTGAGACATAAGTCTTGCTTGAAGACCAACATGACTATCTCCCATATCTCCTTCTATCTCTGCTCTTGGAACTAATGCTGCAACAGAGTCTACTACTATTATATCTATGGCTCCAGATCTTATTAATGCTTCTGCTATTTCTAAAGCTTGTTCTCCTGTATCTGGTTGAGATATTATTAAGTTATCTATATCTACGCCTAATGCTTTTGCATATACTGGATCTAGTGCATGTTCTGCATCTATAAATGCAGCTATTCCACCTTGCTTTTGAGCTTCTGCTACTGTATGAAGTGCAACCGTTGTTTTACCTGAAGATTCTGGTCCATATACTTCTATTATTCTACCTTTTGGAAGTCCACCTATTCCAACTGCTATATCAAGACCTATTGATCCTGTTGGTATAACATCTATTGACATAGATGCTGCTTCTCCTAATTTCATTACTGATCCCTTACCAAAGTCCTTCTCTATTTGTCCTAGGGCTTGGTTTAAAGCTTTTAATTTATCTTGTTCTATATTCATGTTAATACCATCCTTTCATCTATATAAACTTTTCAAACACCTGTTCTATAACTATATATTTATTATATACTATAATGTATTTACAGTCAATTCTTAAAATCTCTAAAATATCATTATTTATAAAAACTATGACATAAGTTTTATGGCTAAATTTTACCATGCATTTATTTTATTTATAAACCTTTATTTATTTTTTTATTCAATATTAATATGTAAAATATAATATCTATCTAAACAAATAAAAGCTGCAAGGTTAACTACCTTACAGCTTCTTTATTTTATTTACTATCCATAAATAATCCTTTATTTTTATATAGGTACTCCCAACCGGAATATAATGTAAGAAGTGTAGCTATTAATATTGATATACTTCCTATACTTATTAATAATGAGTTATCAAAATTAGCACCTAATAATAATACGGGTATTGCTATCATTTGGCTTATAGTCTTTAACTTACCTCCACCACTTGCTGCTATTACTTTTCCATCAGCTGCAGCTATTGCTCTTAATATACTTACTGTAAGTTCTCTAGCTACAATTATTATAACCATCCACCCTGGAACAAGACCTGCTTCTATCATGCATATTAATGCTGATATTACTAACAATTTATCTGCTAAAGGGTCCATAAACTTACCAAAGTCAGTTATTAAATTATATTTTCTTGCTATATGACCGTCCATAGCATCTGTTATAGATGCTAATATAAATACTGTACATGCTATTAAATATTTATTTTGTATATCAAATAACATAACTAGTATAAATACTGGTATTAAAAGTATCCTAAATAAAGTTAATTTATTAGGCAAGTTCATCAATAACATCTCCCATTAAATCATACTCTAAAGCATTATTAATTTTTACATTTACAAAATCTCCTACTTCAAGTTGATTGTTAGATTTTACATATACTATACTATCTATTTCTTCTGCATCTCCTTGTGTTCTTCCTATATATACATTTTCTTCGATTTGTTCTTCTATTAATACTTCATATTCATTACCAACTTTATTTGAATTAAGTTCTTGAGATATTTCTTGTTGTACTAACATTAAAGTATCTCTTCTACTTAACTTAGTTTCTTCATTTACATGATTTGGTAATTTATCAGCAGGAGTATCTTCTTCTCTTGAATAAGCAAATACACCTAATCTATCAAACTTAGCTATTTTAACAAATTCAATCATCTCATTGAAATCTTCTTCAGTTTCACCTGGGAAACCAACTATTATAGTAGTTCTTAAAGTTGCATCAGGTATATAATTTCTTATCATTTCAACTTTTGATAATATATCTTCTTTAGTCGTGTTTCTATTCATTAACTTTAATATTTTATTGCTTGCATGTTGTATTGGCATATCAAAATAATTACATATATTATCATATTTTTTCATAACTTTTACTAACTCTTCAGTTATTGATTCTGGATATGAATACATTATTCTTATCCATTTTATACCTTCTATATTAGCAAGCTCTTCTAATAATTGAGGCAACATTTCTTTTCCATATAAATCACATCCATACTTTGTAGTATCCTGTGCTATAACTACTACTTCTTTTACACCCTTAGCTGCTAAATCTTTTGCTTCAGCTATTATATCTTCCATTTTTCTACTTCTGTATTTACCTCTTAATTTAGGTATTATACAATAAGTACATTTATTGTCACATCCTTCGCCTATTTTTAGATATGCCATATGTTTTGGAGTAGATATATATCTTGGTAAATTTTCATTATATACAAAGTCTATGTCATTTAAACTAACTATATGCTTTTCTTTCTTTAATGAATCTATTATATCATCTATATTTTGGTAACTTCCTGTTCCAACTATTGCATCTATCTCAGGTATTTCAGCTTTTAATTCATCAGCATATCTTTGTGCTAAGCATCCTGTAACTATAAGTATTTTTAAATTAGCAGTTTCTTTAAGTTGGGCTAATTCAAGTATTGTGTCTATTGATTCTTGCTTTGCTGATTCAATAAATCCACAAGTGTTTACTAATATTATATCAGCTTCTTCAAAATCCCCTACTAATTTATATCCTTTCTTATTAAGTATTCCCATCATTATTTCTGCATCTACTAAATTTTTAGAACATCCTAACGATTCTAGTGCTATTTTTAACATTATATTTCTCCTTCCATTGCTGTCTTATGAAACTTTATTGCTTCATTAGTTCCTTTATTCATATCATCAAAGTTTATAACTTTATTATAAGTATATTTCTCAACTGAGTGCATATAAAGAGGGTCGTAGTATTCTACTAAATATTTTTCTACAAGTTCTTCATATTTACCTTCATCTAATAAATTTATATATTCATCAACTTTACTATGACCTAATCTTTTTCTAAATTTATTAATACAATCTTTTAGTACTTCTAAGTTTTTATTATCTTTATCATAAACATAATCTCTACAAAGTCTTTTTACTCGATTTTCTAAACTACATTCTAAAAGAATATGATATCCTTCTCTAACTATAGCATCATATATTTCATTTGGTATAAGAACATGACCAACTCTTTTACTTTCACTTTCTATAAATATATAATCAGAATTAGAGAAAAATAATCTTTCAAATATTTTTGTTTCAAATTTCTTTTGACTTGGTGGCTTTTCATCAAATGTTATAAAGCCAAATGTTGAACCACTATTTTTAGCTATTCCTTCTAAATCTATATTGTCTATATTTTTATTTTCTAATAATTTTAGCAAGTCAGTTTTACCTACACCTGTTAATCCATGTACCACTATAAAATTTTTAATACCCATTATATCTTTCAAGTAATCTAATACATAGTTTCTATATGCCTTGTATCCACCTTCTAATTGATATACTTCTATACCTAAAGATGATAATAAATTTACTATAGACCCACTTCTCATACCACCTCTTGCACAGTATACAACTATATTATCGTACTCTCCAACTAAAGATGTTACTTGAAGGTATATATCTTTTAATTTATATGATACATAATCAAATCCTTTTTTTATAGCTTCATGCTTTCCTTGCATTTTATATATAGTTCCAACTTCATTATGTTCATTATCTTTAAATAAAGGTATATTAAACGCATTTAATATATTGTCCTCTTTATGCTCTGATTCTGTTCTTACATCTATAAATAATACATTTTGTAATCTTAATGCGTCTTCTACTTTTATTGTTTTCAAATTTATTCACCTTCTAAATCTTGTAAGTCTTGTTTACTTATTAACACTTTTCTTGGTTTACTTCCTTCACTTTGGCCAACAATACCTCTTTCTTCCATAGAATCTATAAGTCTTGCAGCTCTATTAAAACCTATTTTAAACTTTCTCTGAAGCATTGATGCTGATCCTTGACCACTTTCAACTACAAACTCAATTGCTTCACTTAATAAATCATCTTCATCACTTGATTTTGCAATTGTAGCTTTTGAAATTGTATCCATTATTTCTTCTTCATATTTTATTTCTTCATTAATCTGACCTTTTACAAACTCTATAACTTTTTCAGATTCATTTTCTGATATAAATGCACCTTGAAGTCTAACTGGCTTTGCTGCACCTAATGGATAGAATAACATGTCACCTTTTCCAAGAAGTTTTTCAGCTCCACCCATATCAAGAATTGTTCTTGAATCTGTTTGAGATGAAACAGCAAATGCTATTCTTGACGGTATATTAGCCTTTATTACTCCAGTTATAACATCAACTGATGGTCTTTGTGTAGCAACTATTAAATGCATTCCTGCTGCCCTAGCCATTTGTGCAAGTCTACATATATAGTCTTCTACATCATTTGAACTAACCATCATTAAGTCAGCTAACTCATCTATTATTATTACAATTTTAGGAAGTTTTTCTTCACATTTTTCATTGTAACTTGTTATATCTTTTACTTGATTATCTGCAAATAATTTATATCTTCTATTCATTTCAACTACTGCCCAGTTAAGTGCATTAGCTGCTTTTTTAGGGTCTGTAACCACTGGTATTAATAAATGAGGTATACCATTATAGTTTGCAAGTTCAACAACCTTTGGATCTATAAGCAAGAATTTAACCTCATCTGGTTTTGCTTTATATAGTATACTGTTTATTAGTGTATTTACGCAAACACTTTTTCCAGAACCTGTTGACCCTGCTATAAGTAAGTGTGGCATTTTTGACATATCAGCTATTATTGGTTTTCCACTTATATCCTTGCCAAGAGCCATTGCAAGTGGAGAGTCAAACTTTTTAAACTCATCACTATCAAGTACATCTCTAAGTCCTACCATTTGTGACTCTTCATTTGGAACTTCTATTCCTATAGCACTTTTACCTGGTATTGGAGCTTCTATTCTTATACTTTTAGCTGCTAAGCTTAATGCTATATCATCAGTTAAGTTTACAATTTTACTTACTTTAACTCCTGGACTTGGTTGTATCTCATACCTTGTTATAGTAGGACCTACTGTAACTTGATTAACTTTTGCTTCAACTCCAAAATCTGATAATGTCTTTTCAAGTAAAGATGCATTTTTTAATACTATCTTTTTGCCATTATCACCAGTTTTTTTATCAACTTTATTTAAAAGTTCTATACTTGGCATTTTATAATTTTCATATGTTGTATCAGTTTTTATATTCATTGGCTGAGTTGCTTGCATATCTTCATTGCTATTTTTTTCAACCTTAGTTTCTTTTTCATTTTTGCTACCAACTTGAAGCTCTTTTAAAACATCTAATTCAGACATACTTTGAGTTCCTTCTAATATTTCTAAGTACTCATCTTCAGCTTTATTAAATCCTACTATTTTTATAGTTTTATCATTAATATCTTCTTCAGAGTCTATAACTATTTCTTCATTGTGTTTGTTTTTAGACATAAAGTTTTTTAATTTACTCTCTTTTTTAACAACTGTGTCTTCATCTACTTCATCTGTAATCATATCAATTGCAGACTTCTTTAAATTAACCATCTTTTCTTTAAAAGTTAAATTTTCATTTTTAGATTTATTTGACTTTGTTTTTATAGTTATAATTACATCTTTTATAGATATATTAAATGTAAACATAACTGAAATTATAAGAGCAAATATACTTATTAGCCATCCACCAGTCATACCAAATATTTGTACCATATAATATGTTATAGTTGTTGATACAAGACCACTCCCTGTACCATCTACTCCCATTTTCATAACAGGCTTTAACATTTCTGGACTTAAAGGACTATCAATTGGAAGAGATTTAGAATTTGTTAGTCCATAAAATACAAATATAAATATTATTGCTAAGTAATACATTTTACTACTTCTTAGTCTATATATGTATTCATTTCCATCAAAAAATCCTAGTGCTCCTTTTGCTATAACTATAAATGGTATTGCTATAGAAAGAGCTCCAAATAATCCTTTAAATAAATTTTGCATTAAATTTCCTATCAACCCCATAGAACCTGAATTTAAACTATATAATAAAAATATACCTATAAATATCGTTACTAAGTTGTGATATTCTGCGTTAAAGCTTACTTTATTTTGTTTCTTTTTACTACTTTTTTTCTTTGCCACCAATCTCACCTCTTATTTTTACTCAAAATTAATTTATCCTAACCATAGCAAAAAGTGTTAATGCCTTAACACTAACACTTTTATCTATATTTTTTAATTATATCATATAATACATTGTTTGAACAAATCTTATTTATTATCATTATTGTTACTTAAATTTTTATCTTCATTTATTAACTCTTTTAATTTATGTATAGCATCTTTTAATCCACCAACTTCATTTATAATACCACACTCTACAGCTTCTTTACCTATTAATACACTTCCTACATCACTTACAAGTTCATCTTTTTCGTGCATTATTCTTAATAATTCATCTCTTTCTATATTTGATGTTCTAGTTATAAAATCTACTATTCTATCCTGCATTTTTTTAAAATATTCAAATGTTTCATTTACTCCTATAACAAGTCCATTAGTTCTAATAGGATGTACTATCATTGTAGCTGTTGGTGCTATAAATGAGTAGTCTCCTGCTGTTGCTAGTGGAACCCCTATGCTATGGCTTCCTCCTAGAACTAATGTTACAACTTTTTTAGATGTTGAATTTATAAGTTCTGCTATAGCAAGACCTGCTTCAACATCACCACCGACAGTATTTAATACTATTAATACACCTTTAGTTTCACTATTTTCTTCAATTGAGTATAAAAGTGGTATTATATGTTCATACTTAGTAGATTTTTTTTGAGGATTGCCCATAAAATGTCCTTCTATTTCACCTATTATAGTTATACATTGTATTTCATTTGTTGGTTTTGAAGGCAAACTAGGTACACCCATTTGTTTTATATTTTTTATATCTTCATTTTGATTGTTGTTATTATCATCTGACTCATTTTTAATTTTTTTATTATATTTATCCACAAATTCTATATTATTATTAATATAATCCTCTTTAAAGTTTTCCATAAATAAATACTCCTCTTCAATATGCTTTTTAGTTTATTATTTCCATAACTACTAAAAAAATTCATTGTATAAAAGAGGAGTATTCTTATTAATTTCTATAAAATTCACTATGAATTACATGTACTGCTTTTTTCATATCATCTTTATTAACTAAACATGATATTGTCATATTAGAATCTGATGTTTGAAGTAAAATAATATTTTCTTTTGATAATACACTAAGTACCCTTGCCATAACTCCAGGTATTCCATTTATCTTTGAACATATTAATGTTACTTTTGCGCAATCTTTATTTAGAATATATTCTACTTTAAACTTAGATAATATAATCTCTAATTTATCAATATCACTTTCGTCTATTACAAATACCTTTTCATCTATAAATAAGTTTATCATATCTATACTTATATCATTTTGAGATATTTCATTTAATATATCTATAAATATATCTTCATTACATTTTATTTCAACTTGTGTTATTTTATCTTTATATGCTACTGATGTTGTACAATCACAACCATCTTCATAACAATTATATAAATTTTTAATATTTCCTTCTAAAGAAATTTTTGTCCCTTCACAACTTTGATTTAATGTATTTTTTATAATTAATGTTATATTTTCACTTTTAGCTAACTGAACTGCTCTTGGATGGATAACTTTAGAGCCTTGATCTGCCATTTGAAAAACTTCTTCATAATTGATACATCTAAGTAGTTTAGCATTTGGCTCAACCCTTGGATCTGCAGTCATTATTCCATCTACGTCTGTATAAATTTCTACTGTGTTACATTTTAATGCTTTTCCAATAGCAACAGCTGATGTATCACTACCACCTCTACCAAGTGTGGTTACTTCACCATCTTTGCTCACACCTTGGAAACCTGCTATAACAACTACTTTATTTTCTTTTAGCTCTTTTAATATTCTTTGAGGATTTATATCTAATATTTTTGAATTAGAGTATTCTCCATTTGTTATTATTCCTGCTTGAGATCCTGTCAAAAATATAGACTCTATATTTTGTGAATTTAACATAGTTGTTAAAATTGATCCAGAAATTACCTCCCCACAAGACATTATCATATCTAGTTCTCTTTTGTTTGGATTTTCATTTACACTATTACATAAACCTATTAAAGTATCAGTTGCATAAGGTGCTCCTTTTCTTCCCATAGCTGAAACTACTACTACTAGTCTTAAATCTTCATCTTTTTTGTAATTTTTTATTATTTTGCATACCTCATTCATTTTTTCATAAGATTCAACTGATGTACCTCCAAATTTTTGAACTAAAATTTTCATTCTATCACCTAATAAACCCCATCATATTCTATTATTATCATATCGTTTCCTATTTTTCTTACACTTCTCCACGGTACTTCTAGCATAGATTTATCTTTTTTTATTCCAAAAAGACCCCTTTCTCTTGGAATTAAAAGTGCTAATATATCTCCTGTTGTTTCATCTAATATAAGATCACAGTCTCCTACAACTCCTAATCTTTCTCCCGTTACTAAATTTACTATCTCTTTACCTGATATTTCAGATAAATTCATGTTTATCCCCCCATTTATCATTTAATAGTTATTTATAGTTTAATATCTTCTACATCTTTTCCTACTATACAAATCCCTAGCTTATCTATATTAAATACTTTATCTATTACTCTATTTATAGTATCTTTATCAACTTCATCTATTAACTTTAATATCTCATCTGTATCTCTAACTTGTCTATGAAGTAACATTGATTTACCAATAGACATCATTCTACTACTTGTACTTTCTAGACCTAATATATAACTCCCCTTTAGCTGTTCTTTACTTTCTTTTATTTCTTTTTCAGTGAGATAATTTTTTTTCAAATCTTTTATCTCGTCTAAAATCATTTCATATACTTTTTTTAAATTATCTTTACTCATACTTGCATATATGCCTACTTCTCCACATTTTCTATATAAACTTTGAGATGAGTATATTGAATAAACTAAACCTTGTTCTTCTCTTATTTTTTGGAATAGTCTTGAGCTTATACTTCCGCCAAATACTGTATTTATTACTGACAGTGCATAAACTTCTTTTATATCTTCAACAGGAATAGCTTCTAAAGATATAGCTATGTTCACTTGTTCTGTATCTTTATTTTTTGCTATAAAACAAGAATTAAATTTAGCTTTTTCAACTTCTATATTAACGTCTTTACTATTCCAATTTATAAATTTTTCTTCCAGCTTATTTATCATTTCTTCAAAATTAAAATTTCCGCATACAGATATTACTGAATTGTTAGGAACATAATATTTTTCAAAATAATCAACTATCTCTTTTCTTCCAATACCTTTTAAAGATTCTTCTGTTCCTATTATATTCATACCAAGTGGGTCACCTTTATATATATTCTCTATTAATAAATCGTATGCTAAATCTTCAGGTGAATCTTCATACATTTTTAATTCTTCAAGTATTACTAGCCTTTCTTTGTCTATATCATTTTTATCAAATAGTGGGTTTAATATCATATCACTAAGTATATCTATTCCTATATCTATATGTGAATCCAATAATTTTACATAGTAGCATGTACATTCTTTGCTTGTAAATGCATTTATTTGTCCACCTAAATTATCTATTTCACTAGCAATTTCCTTTGATGTTCTATTCTTAGTACCTTTAAATAGCATGTGTTCTATAAAGTGAGATACTCCACTTATTTTTTCATCTTCTATCCTAGAACCTGCATTTATCCAAACTCCTAAAGAAATAGACTTTAAATATGGTATTTCTTCTCCTATTATTGTAAGTCCATTTTTTAATGTGTGTATTTTGTACATTCTTAACCTCCATTATTTTGCATTCGTTGTCATTAGTTAAATGTATTATCTATAATTATATATATTTATCTATGTATAATTTTTATAAAATATTACTTAACTATGTTAAAATATATCATTCAAACTTCCTGGTTTAAAACCATTGTCTCTTACAATTTTTATAATATCATCAATACCTTCCATAGTTGCGTATGTAGGATGCATCAATACTATACTTCCATCCTTCATATCCTTTTTTCTAACTCTATTTATTACAACCTCTGGTTCCTGTCTATTTTTCCAATCTATTGTATCTATATCCCATTTAAAACATGTATATCCTACTTCCTTTGCAGCCTTTATAGTTCCTTCTCCAAATGAGCCTGATGGTGCTTGAAAAAACTTAGTTTCTTCTCCTATTATATCATCTATTATTTTTTTAGATGTTTTTATTTGTTCTAAATTTTCTTCATAAGATAATTTTGCATAGTCTAAATGTCTATGCCCATGATTTCCTATTGTATGCCCTTCTTCTTTTATTCTTAGCAGTATATCTTTATTTTTTTCAGCCCATCTTCCTGTTACATTAAATGATATTTTTACATCTTCTTTTTTTAAAGATTCAAGTATTCCTTCTACATATTCCGTTTCCCATCCAAGGTCTACGTTGCATGTTAGTGCAACGTATCCACTATTTTTTTTAGTTCCTTTGGTGTACGGTAAATCTTCATTTGCCATATGTAAATTGAATGTTGGTGGCGATGAATTTCTATTTAGAAAAAATATTACCCCAACTAATAGTGCTACTACTAATAAAATAGAAAAGATAATTTTTTTTATCTTTTTTTTAGTAAGTACCATCATTATCATTTTTTAAATCCTCCTATGCCTATTTAGTTTTATATAAATATGTACAAATCATTTCTTTATAAATAGTATTATAATTAATCTTTTTTTATGCACAAATTTTAACTTAATTACATATTATAGAGGATATTATTTTACATGTAAAAAAGACGAGATATGACTCGTCTTTTTTACATTACTAATTTTCTTCTTTTTTATCTACCTTTTTTGGTTTAGGAAGTAATACTTTTCTAGATAAGTTTACTCTTCCTTTTTCATCTATTTCTGTAGCTTTAACAGTCACTTCATCTCCAATGTTTAAAACATCTTCAACTTTATCTACTCTTTCATATGCTATATGAGATATATGAAGTAATCCTTCTTTTCCTGGAAGTACTTCAACAAATGCACCAAAGTTCATTATTCTTGTAACTTTTCCAGTATAAATTTGACCAACTTCTACCTCTGCAACTATATCATATATATGCTTTTGTGCAAGAGCTATCATATCAGCATCTATTCCTGCTATGTATACCTCACCTGTTTGCTCTATGTCTATTTTAACACCAGTTTCTTCGATTATCTTAGTTATAACTTTTCCACCAGGTCCTATAACATCTTTTATCTTATCTGGCTTTATATTCATTGTAACTATTTTTGGAGCATATTTAGATAACTCTGGTTTTGGAGCATCTATAGTCTTTTTCATTTCATTTAATATGTGTATTCTACCAATTTTAGCTTGAGTTAAAGCTTCTCTTAAAATTTGCTCATCTATACCAGCTATTTTTATATCCATTTGTATAGCAGTTATACCTTTTTCAGTTCCTGCAACTTTAAAGTCCATATCACCTAAATGGTCTTCCATACCTTGTATATCAGATAAAATAGCTACTTTATCATCATGTTTTATAAGACCCATAGCTATACCTGCAACCATGTCTTTTAATGGTACACCAGCATCTAAAAGTGACAACGTTGATCCACATACACTACCTTGAGAAGTTGAACCATTAGAACTTAAAACTTCTGAAACTACCCTTATTGCATAAGGAAATTCCTCTTGAGAAGGTATTACTGGAAGTAATGCTCTTTCTGCAAGTGCACCATGTCCAATTTCTCTTCTACCTGGACCTCTTGATGGTCTAGCTTCACCAACACTATATGCTGGGAAATTATAATGATGCATATATCTTTTGCTTTCTTCTTCATCAAGTCCATCTAACATTTGAGCTTCACTTATTGATCCTAGTGTAGCTATAGACATAACTTGAGTTTGACCTCTCGTGAAAAGTCCAGAACCATGAGCTCTTGGTATAAATCCATTATCACACCATATTGGTCTTATTTCATCTGGCTTTCTATTATCTGGCCTTACATTTTCATGAACTATAAGTTTTCTAACTTCTTCTTTTATTATAGCTTGTAGCGTTTCTTCTACATCTATTCCATGGTCTTCTAATATATCTTCAAATTTTTCAAATGTTGCTTGCTTAACAGCATCCATTTTTTCCATTCTTTCTAGCTTTTCTATAGTTTTAACTGCTTCTTTCATATCTGCAGTTGCAAATTCACGAACAGCTTTTTCTACTTCTTCATCTATTTTAAATAATGTAACTTCCATTTTTTCTTTTCCAACTTCAGCTACTATTTCCTCTATAAATGCTACAACTTTTTTAATTTCTTCATGTGCAAACAGTATAGCTTCAAGCATTAATGTATCTGGTATCTCATCTCCACCAGCTTCAACCATCATTATAGCATCCTTAGTTCCTGAAACAACTAGATGCATAGAACTTTTTTCTCTTTGCTCTGCTGTTGGGTTAACAACAAATGCACCATCAACTAACCCTACTAAAACCGAACCTGTAGGACCATTAAATGGTATATCTGATATTGAAAGCGCTATAGATGAACCTATCATCGAAACTATATCAGGTGTACAATCAGGGTCTACCGATAAAACAGTTGCAACAACTTGTACATCATTTCTAAATCCTTTTGGGAATAATGGTCTTATAGGTCTATCTATAAGTCTTGATGTAAGTATTGCTTTTTCTGAAGGTTTACCTTCTCTTTTTAAAAATCCTCCTGGTATTTTACCAACTGAGTATAATTTTTCTTCATAATCAACGCTTAGAGGGAAAAAGTCTATTCCATCTCTTGGTTGAGCTGATTTTGAAACGTTAACCATAACCATAGTTTCGCCGTATGTAAGTATTGCACTTCCACTAGCTAACTGAGCTATTTTTCCTATTTCAACAGAAAGTTCTTTTCCTGCAAAATCCATCTTGAAAATTTTATGTTCAAACATTAATGGTTGTACCTCCTCTTTATTAAAACCACGTTTATTATCCTAACTACTATCTTATCAAAAATAGCATAAATTAACAACATAAAACTACTTTAATAGTAGCTTATTGACAAATTTAGGATATCTTTAGTAACAATATTCTTATTTAATTTAGTATTTACTTATTACTTAAAAATTAAACATTTCTAGTTTGAACAACTTATTGCTAAAATATCTGGTCCTGTATGAGAACAAATGCAAGCTCCACCTTCTACTAAATAAACTTTTTTTGCTTTTATCTTACTCTCAATTTCATTTTTAAGAGATTCAAAATCTTTTTCATTATCTCCACAACCAATCATTATTATTTTATCTTCTAATGTATCATATTTATCTTTTATCATATCTACCATAGTGTGTACTACATTCTTTTTACCTCTTATTTTTGTAACTAAAGATATATTACCATCTTTTACTGAAAATAGTGGCTTTAGGCTTAACATATTTCCAATTGCCGCTGTAGTTACTGATACTCTACCACTTCTTTTTAAATATTCTAAACTATCTGGTACAAAGAATAAATTAACACTCTCTCTTAAGTTTTCAAGTTTATTAATTAACTCTTTAGCACTAGATATATTTTCATCTATTAATTCACATGCCTTAACAACATATTGTCCACTTCCTAAAGATAAATTAAGTGTATCAAATATATATATTTCACCTTCTGTATCATTTTTTGCCATTACAGCACTTTGATATGTACCTGATGATTTAGATGACCCAGTTATACAAACTATTTCATATTCATCCTTATATTTATCAAATGCTTCCTTGAATTGTATATATGTAGCTTGTGATGTTTTTGGTGTTGTATTCATTTCTTTCATCATTTTGTAAAATTCTTTGTTAGTTATATCAACAGAATCTTTATATTCTTTACCTTCTACTATTATAGTTAAAGGAATTACATCTATGTTATATTTACTTATTACCTCTTTAGGAATATCACATAAGCTATCACACATTAATTTTATTTTCATATTAATCTCCTCCTATCAATAAAAATTTCTATATCGACTATTAAATATCCTTTTGGTCTTTTAATTTTTATTTATTCCATAAATTGTTATCTAAATTTATTAGTAATAATCAAATTTTGTATATTTTTAAGTTATATTACTAATTTTAAATACAAAAACTATATACTATTTAATATTTTAAATTTGAAATTATATATTTAAATAAATATAAAAGAGAAAGGCATATGCCTTTCTCTTTCTATAATAAAGTAATTTATTATTTTCTTAATCCTAACTTAGCTATTAATGCTCTGTATCCTTCTAAGTCATTTTCTTTTAAATAAGCTAATAAGTTTCTTCTTCTACCAACCATTTTTAATAATCCTCTTCTTGAGTGGTGGTCTTTTTTGTGAGTCTTTAAGTGACCATTTAATTCGTTTATTCTAGCTGTTAATAAAGCTATTTGTACTTCTGGAGAACCAGTATCTCCTTCTTTTCTTCCAAACTCTTTGATTATTTCAGTTTTGTTCATAGTGTTATACCTCCATTATTTTTATAATCGCCTCTTACTAAGCATTAATTGGAGTAATTTAAATGCCGAGTAAAGGTTATTTCTTACTTATATTATCATATATTATTTATTTTTGCAAACATAGTTTTTATATACATAATCTGTATCTTTTTTAAGCTGAGCTTTTAGCTCTTCTAAAGAATTAAATTTCTTTTCATCTCTAATTCTTTCCAAAAACTCAATTTTTATAACCTGTCCATATATATCTTCATCAAATTCTAATATATTTGTTTCTATAGATAATTTATCTCCATTTACAGTTGGATTATATCCTATATTAGTTGCACCATAATATACATCATTATGTACATATACTTTAGTAGCATATATTCCATTATTTGGTATTAGTAAATCATCATTTATTTCTATATTTGCAGTTGGAAATCCTATGGTTCTTCCTAATTGCTTGCCTTTTATTACATTTCCTTTTATCTCACAGTGATATCCTAAATATTTATTCACTTTATCTACACTTCCCTCAGCTACTAATTGCCTAATATATGTACTACTTACTCTTATATCATTTACCTTTATAGGATTTACTATTTCTAATTCAAATCCATATTTAAAAGACATTTCTTTTAATAATTTTGTATTTCCTTCTTTTCTTCTTGCAAAAGTAAAATCATGACCAACTATTATCTTTCTTGCTCCTAACTTATCAATTAAAATACCTTTAATAAATTCTATAGGTGAAATTTTTGTCATATAAATATCAAAAGGTATAATAACTAATATATCTACACCTAAGCTTTTTATTCTATTTATCTTTTCATTATTTGTTATTATACTTTTTACATGTTTCTTTTCAAAATAATTAGCTGGATGATTATCAAAAGTAAATACTACACTTTTAATATTTCTCTTATTAGCAAATTGTACTGCTTCCTTAATTAAAACTTGATGTCCCTTATGAACCCCATCAAAATTCCCTATTGTGACAACACTTTTGTATATATTATCTATATTATTTATAGATTTTATAATAATCATTGCTTTATTCCCCGCTGATCTTATTTCTTATACAATAAATAGTTTATCACTTTTTAATTGTATAGTGTTATCTTTTTTTGATAGCTTTCCTGTTCCTAAAAAATATCCATTACAATAAACCCTTACAAGTTCATCTTTGTAATTGAAACTTTGTTTTATAAACCTTTTATTATCTATTACACCACCATTAATATAATACTTATATGCATTTTGATGTATTTCTACATGATTTAAATTAGATAAAACATAATCTATATCATACAAATACTTATCTAATGTATTATTTTCTTTATACTCTTGTAATTGTTCTAATGTTATACCATTTTCAAGATTAAATTTACCTGAAGATGTTCTAAGCAAGAAAGACATATGCCCTCCACATCCTAATTCTTTTCCAATATCATAGCAAATACTTCTTACATAAGTCCCTTTAGAACATTTTACATAAAACATTATTTTGTTATTATTTATACTCAATATATTAATATCTTTTATATTAACTCTTCTCGATTTTACAACTATTTCATCAACTTTACCACTTCTTACTAAATCACACATTCTTTTACCATTTACTTTAAGGGCAGAATATATCGGAGGAATTTGATCTATTTCTCCTCTTTGAGTTTCAAAAGCATTTTTTATTTCTTCTTCAGTAACTCCTACATTAAATCGTTCAAGTATCTCTCCTGAAGAATCATATGTATCTGTATTAATACCAAGCGTCAACTCACATATATATGATTTATCTTTATTTAATATAAGTTCACTAACTTTAGTTGATTTTCCTACACATATAGGTAATACCCCTGATGCATCTGGATCAAGGGTACCTGTATGTCCAACTTTTTTTATATTTAAGATTTTTCTTACAGCACTTACAACATCATGTGATGTCATACCTGTAGGCTTTATTATATTTACTATCTTATTCACTTTCATCACCTTAAATTGTTTTTAGTACTGCATCCATAACTTTTTTCTTAGCATTTTCTACACTATCATATATAGTGCATCCTGCTGCCATTACATGGCCACCGCCACCAAAACTTTGTGCAATTTTACTAACGTCAACATAACTCTTAGATCTTAAGCTAACTTTTACTTCATTTTCTTTTTTTTCTTTTAATAATATACCTACTTCTACGCCTTCAATATCTCTTGTGTATGAAGTTATTCCATCCACATCATTAAAACTTATAACATTTCTTTTTAACATTTCCTTAGTTATAGCAATACAAGCAACTTTATCATTTACTATATCTAGTGTATTTAAAGCCTCACCTAACAATTTATAGTAATTTGCAGGATTACTTTGAAATACATTTTGTATTATACTTTCCTTTTTCGCCCCTTTTAGTAATAAGTTTTTAGCCATATCAAAGCTACTTGGATGAGTACTTGAATACATAAAGTTTCCTGTATCTGTAACTAAACCTGTATAAAGAAAGGTTGCTATATTTTCATCTATTAAATCTATATTGTATTTCTCATTATAACTTACTAATACATTATAAACTAATTCACATGTAGATGATGCATTTACATCTATATAATTAAAATCTCCATATGCATCATTACTTGCATGATGGTCTATACAAATTATCTTTTGTGCTTTATCTTTTAGTTCATCACTTACACATATTCTTTTTCTATCTCCACAATCTAGAGATATTATATTAAATTTATCTTCATTAAATTCACTTGATTTTAATATGTTAATATCTTCTAATAAAAAACCTAAGTTTTTTGGAGGTGTATCATCTAGAACATAAGAAACATTTTTTCCTAACTTTTTTAAAGAGTAGTACATAGAAAGAGTTGAACCTATATTATCTCCATCTGGACTAATATGAGAAGTAACGATAAAATCGTTACTTCCATTTATATAATCTATTATATTTTCTATATTAGCTATCATTTTATTCCTCAGAAGAATCTTCTATCTTATTACTTGCTTTGTTGACTTTATTTATTAATTCATACATATACATACCATTTTTAATAGAATCATCAACTTTAAATATTATTTGTGGAGTATGTCTAAGTTTAACATTTCTACTTACTTCTCTTCTTATATAGTTAACTGCACTCTTTAATCCTACTAAGCTAGATTCTTCGTCTCCTCCTAAAATACTTACATAAATGTAAGCATAACTTAAGTCATTAGTTACTTCTACATCTGTTACACTTACCATAGAATTTATTCTAGGGTCTTTTATTCCACTTATAAGCATTGTACTTACAACTTTTCTTATTTCTTCTGCAATTCTTCTTGTTCTATTATATGATGCCATAATATCGACCTCTTTTGTATCTATTTTATAATTTTCTTTCTACTTCCTTAGTGATGTAAGCTTCTATTATATCTCCTTCTTTTACATCATTGTAGTTTACGAAACTCATACCACATTCATATCCGTGGTTAACTTCTTTTACATCATCTTTAAATCTCTTAAGAGCAGCTAACTGACCTTCATGTATTATAAATCCATCTCTAACTATTCTTACTTTAGATCCTCTAAATACTTTACCACTAGTTACATAGCATCCAGCTATAGTTCCAACACCTGATAATTTGAATGTTTCTCTAACTTCAGCTTTACCTGTATCTTCATCTTTATATTCTGGATCTAACATACCAACCATAGCAGCTTGAACATCTTCGATAGCTTTGTAAATTATAGTATAAGTTCTAATGTCTACACCTTCTTTTTTAGCAAGTACTTCAGCACTTGGCACCGGTCTTACGTTAAATCCTATTATTATTGCATTAGATGCAGTAGCAAGCATTATATCTGATTCAGTTACTGCTCCAACTCCACCATGTATTACTCTAACTGCAACTTCTTCATTTGATAATTTTTCAAGAGATTGCTTAACTGCTTGAACAGAACCTTGAACATCTGCTTTTACAACTATTGGTAGCTCTTTAACATCTGCATCTCCCATTTGACTAAAGAAATCATCAAGTGACATTCTTTGGTTAGATTTTAACATTTCTTCTCTAGCCATTTGTTGTCTCTTTTCTGCTACCATTCTTGCAGCTTTATCATTTGGAACTGCAACAACTTGGTCTCCACCTTGTGGAACTTCTGATAATCCAAGTATTTCAACCGCAGTAGATGGTCCAGCAGTTTTAACTCTTTTACCTTTAGAATTTATCATTGCTCTTACTTTACCGCTAGCAACACCTGCCACTATTGGATCTCCAACTTTAAGAGTTCCACCTTGAACAAGCACTGTAGCAACTGGTCCTCTACCTTTATCAAGCTGAGCTTCTATAACAGTACCAACTGCTCTTTTCTTAGGATTTGCTTTTAGTTCTTCCATCTCAGCAACTAGTAATACCATTTCAAGTAAAGTATCTATACCTTCTCTTTTTAAAGCAGATACAGCAACTGATATAACATCTCCACCCCAGTCTTCAACTAATAAACCTTGATCTGCTAATTCTTGCTTAACTCTATCAGGATTTGCTCCTGGTTTATCTATTTTATTTATAGCAACTATTAATGGTACTTCTGCAGCTTTAGCATGGTTTATAGCTTCTACTGTTTGAGGCATTATTCCATCATCTGCAGCAACAACTAATATTGCCATATCAGTAACTTGTGCTCCTCTAGCTCTCATAGATGTGAAAGCTTCATGTCCTGGTGTATCTAAAAATACTACCTTTTCACCGTTTACCATAACTTCAGAAGCTCCTATGTGTTGAGTTATTCCTCCTGCTTCACTTGAAGTTACGTTAGTTTGTCTTATAGCATCTAGTAAAGAAGTTTTACCATGGTCAACGTGTCCCATTACAGTAACAACTGGTGGTCTTTTTACTAAATCTTCTTCTTTATCTTCTTCTATATCCATTAATGTGTCTATAGCTTCTAATTCTTCTTCATCGCTAGCTGAACCTTCAACTAATTCAAATCCGTAGTCACTAGCAACAAGTGATGCTATTTCAAAGCTTATTTCTTGATTTATAGTAGCCATAGTTCCCATCTTCATAAGCTTCATTATTATTTCTGATGCTGATTTATCTAAGCTATTTGCTAACTCTTGTACAGTTAATTTGCCATTTACTGATATAGTATTTCCTTTTGAAGCTGCTATCTCATCTTTTAGTATTTCTAAAGCTAATTCAACTTCATCTTCTTCTAATTCTGAATCTTTATCTACTACATTTATTTCTAATTCTTTTAATTTAGCTAATACATCTTCATTTGACATTTTTAGCTCTTTTGCGATTTGGTATACTCTTGTTTTTGACACAAGATCACCCCCTATTATATTTTTGGTTCTTTAATTAATGCCTTTAACTTATTGGCAAATCCATTATCTTTTATTCCAAGAACTGCTCTTGGTGCTTTTCCAATAGCTAATCCTAATTGTAATTTAGTTGAGAAATGTACATATGGTATACTTCTAAAAGATGATTTATCTTTAAAAAGTTTTTTTGTATTATTTGAAGCATCATCTGCTATTATAACTAATTTAACATATCCCTTTTTAATTTCTGTAAGTGTAGTATCATCTCCAGATACTACTTTACCCGCACGCATTGCAAGCCCTAATAAAGAATATATTTTAGCTTCTGTTTGTTTATTCATACGTTTCTAATTCCTTAAGTAGATTTTCATAAACTTCTTGTGATACTTCTGTCTTAAATGCTCTGTTTAAAGCCTTAGATTTTACTGCTTTAGTCATGCATTCACTACATTTACAAATATATGCACCTCTACCATTTGCTTTTCCTGTTGGGTCTAAGAATATTTGTCCTTCTTTATTCTTAACAATTCTCATCAATTCTTTTTTAGAGTCTCTATCTTGACAAGCTATACATTTTCTTTGAGGAACTTTTTTTATTTTTTGCAAATATATCCCTCCTTATTCTGCATTTGCTTGAGATTCACTTTTTATATCTATTTTCCAATTAGTAAGTTTAGCTGCCAGCCTTGCATTTTGTCCTTCTTTACCTATTGCAAGAGATAATTGGTAATCAGGAACTACAACTAGTGCTGATTTTTCATCTTCATTAACATCAACTCTTACAACTTTAGATGGACTAAGTGCTGCACATATAAACTCAGCTGGATTTTCGCTATAATGTATTATATCTATTTTTTCATCACCTAGTTCATCAACTATATTTTTAACTCTTGAACCTTTAGGTCCTACACATGCTCCAATTGGATCTATCTTTTCATCTATTGAATCTACTGCCATTTTAGTTCTTGAACCAGCTTCTCTAGATATAGATTTTATTTGAACTATACCTTCAAATATTTCAGGTACTTCAAATTCAAATAACCTCTTAACTAAACCTGGATGACTTCTTGAAACTACTATTTGAGGTCCTTTACTAGTCTTTTTAACTTCCAATATATAAACCTTTATCCTTTGGCCAGCTTGATAGAATTCTCCTGGTATTTGTTCTGCTGATGTCATTACAGCTTCTATTCTTCCAAGATTTACATAAACTATGTTTTTGTTTACTCTAGCAACTTCACCTGTAACTATTTCATGTTCTTTGTCCATAAACTCACTGTAAACTATTTCTCTTTCAGCTTCCCTTATTCTTTGAACAACAACTTGCTTAGCTGTTTGAGCTGCTATTCTTCCAAAATCTCTAGGAGTTACTTCACTTTCTATTATATCTCCTAATTCATAATTTGGACTTATTTCTCTAGCATCTTTAAGTTCTATTTCAAGGAAAGTATCATATAAGTCAGACTCATCAACTACAACTCTTTGAGAAAATACTTTTACATCTCCTCTTTCTCTATCAAATTCAACCCTAACGTTTTGAGCTGAACCAAAGTTTTTCTTATATGCAGTTAAAAGTGCTTGTTCTATAGTATCTATAAGTATATCCTTATCTATTCCTCTGTCTTTTTCTAATTCATCTAATGCTAGCATAAATTCTTGATTCATTTGTTTTTCCTCCCTGTTAAGCCTTAACTAAAACTTTATTGCTAGTCTAACTAATGCAACATCTTTTTTATTAAACTCAACTTCATTATCATCTATTATAACTACTATATTTTTATCTTCATTTAATCCAACTAATTCTCCTTCAAATTGCTTTGAACCATTTAGTGGTTTATATAATTTTATTTCAACATCTCTACCTTGATATCTTACAAAATCCTTATCTTTTTTAAGTGGTCTATCAAGTCCTGGTGATGATACTTCTAAGAAGTAATTATCTTTTATAGGATCTTTAACATCTAATATTTCACTTAACTCTCTACTAACAGCTTCACAGTCATTTAAAGATATTCCACCTTCTTTATCTAGAAATACTCTTAAATAATACTCTCCAGCTTCTTTAACGTATTCAATGTCTACAATCTCAAATCCTTTATCATCAACTATTGGTGATACTAATTCTTCTATTGCTGCTTCTATTGACTTTTTCATGTGTTTCCCTCCTATTCAGTTGTAAGTTTAGTATCTAAAACAAAAGAGTGAGCACTTTAGGTCTCACTCTTAGTTTCACAAAATATACTATTTTATATACTATAATACCATATATTAGTTTTAGTTGCAAACTTTTTATATAACTCTACTCTTAATATTATTATAAGCCAAATATTATTCCACTTATACCTCCTGCTAAAAGATATACAATCGGATGCTTTTTATACTTTCTTGATAAAATTAAAAGTACTAAGAATAATATAAGTGCTTTATAATCAAATAGGTTTAGTATTTTATTAGTATCTATATATTTATCCCAAGTTAATATAGCTATTTTTACTATCTCAAATCCTGAAACTGCTATAAGTCCTGTTACTGCTGGTCTTAGTCCATAAAATACAGAATTTACAACCTTACTTTGTCTAAATTTATTTAGAAAATGAGCTATTATAATTATTATTATAAATGACGGTAATACTAAGCTAACAGTTGCTATTATAGAACCTAATACTCCTGCTGCTTCAAATCCTGCATATGTTGCCATATTTATACCTATTGGACCTGGGGTTGCTTGTGATACTGCAACCATATCTGCAAGCATTGAATGATTAAACCATGAATATTTTCCAGCCAAATTATTCAAAAATGGTAATGTCGCAAGACCTCCACCAATTGCAAACAATCCTACCTTAAAAAACTCAAAAAATAATTGTAAATAAACAATCATTATTTATCACTCCTAAACTTAAGAATAAGACCTAATATAGCTGATGATATAACTATGTAAATAGGTGATATATTAAAAAATGATCCAAATATAAATGTAACTAAAAATATTAATATTCCAACTTTATCAATAACAGAATTTTTCCATAACTTAGTTATAGCATCTATAATAAGTACAGCAACTGCTACTCTTATCCCTGAAAATGCACGTTGTACTATTTCATACTTAGCAAAATTTTGTAAACATGTAGCAATAATTATTATTATAACTAATGATGGAAATACTACCCCAGCTGTTGCAAATAATGCACCTAATATACCCTTTACTTTATATCCTACAAATGTAGCTGTATTTACTGCTATAATACCTGGTGTAGCTTGCCCTACAGCATAATAATCTAATAACTCTTCACTTGTAGCCCATTTTTTTTCATCTACCACTTCTTTTTCTAACATTGGAAGCATAGCATAACCTCCTCCAAAAGTTAGTCCTCCTATTCTAAAAAATGTGCTAAATAGGTTAAATAATTCGTTCATATTAATCCCTCCATATTTTGATTATAAAATAAAATATGAATTAAATATATATTTATATTATTCTTAGCTTAAATTATAAAAATAAACACAATAAAACTCTCTAATCTATTTAATAAGATATAGAGAGCTTTTATTGATTTATAATATTTATTTTATTTATTCTAAGAACATTTTTATATCATCTTCAACGTTAGTTATTCCACCTATACCAAAGTTTTCAACTAAAACTTTAGCTACATTTGGTGATAAAAATGCTGGTAATGTTGGTCCTAAGTGTATATTTTTAACTCTTAAGTATAGTAATGATAATAATACTATAACTGCTTTTTGTTCATACCAAGCTATATTAAATGATATTGGTAAATCATTTATATCTTCTAATTCAAATACTTCTTTAAGTTTTAATGCAATAAGTGCTAATGAGTAAGAATCATTACATTGGCCTGCATCTAATACTCTTGGTATTCCATTTATATCACCTAATGGTAACTTGTTGTATTTATATTTAGCACATCCAGCTGTAAGTATTACAGTATCTTTTGGTAATGCTTTTGCAAAATCAGTATAATAATTTCTTGATTTAGCTCTTCCGTCACATCCACCCATTACAAAGAATCTCTTTATAGCTCCAGTTTTTATAGCATCTACTATGCTATCTGCAAGTGCAAATACTTGATTATGAGCAAATCCACCTATTATTTCTCCAGTTTCTATTTCAACCGGTGCTTGACATTTTTTAGCATGTTCTATTATTTGTGAGAAGTCTTTATCATCTTCTGAATTTCCTTTTATATGAGTACATCCTGTAAACCCTGCTGCTCCAGTAGTGTATACTCTATCTTTGTAACTATCCTTTGGAGGAACTATACAGTTTGTAGTCATTAATATTGGACCATTGAAACTTTCAAACTCTTCTTTTTGTTTCCACCAAGCATTTCCATAGTTACCTACAAAGTGTGAATACTTTTTAAATGCTGGGTAATAATGAGCTGGTAACATTTCTGAGTGAGTATATACGTCTACTCCTGTTCCTTCTGTTTGCTTAAGTAATAACTCTAAGTCTTTTAAATCATGTCCTGATACTAATATACCTGGATTATTTCTAACACCTATATTAACTTTAGTTATTTCTGGATGTCCATAAGTTCCAGTATTTGCACTATCAAGTAAAGCCATTGCATCTACCCCAACCTTACCTGTTTCTAGTGTTAATGCAACTAAATCATCTGCTATTAAATTATTATCTAAAGTCTTAGCTAATGTACTTTGCATAAATGCATTTACTTCTTCACTATCATAACCTAGTGCATTAGCATGTTTCATATATGCAGACATTCCTTTTAATCCATATATTATAAGTTCTCTTAAACTTCTTATATCTTCATCTTTAGTAGCTAGAACACCTACTTTGCTTGATTTTTCATCCATTTCTTCTTTAGTTGATGCATTCCATAAAGCTACTTCTGATAAGTTTTCTTTATTTTCTAATGTAGCTAATAATTCTTCTTTAGTTGATAAAGTCTCCTTCACTCTATCATAGAATACTGAATCATCAAAGTTAGCATTAGTTATTGTTGTAAATAAGTTTATAGTTACTAAATGATTAACTTCATCTGCTACTTTCTTTCCTTCATTTCTAAGTCTAGTTGTAACCTCTGATAATCCTTTAGTTACATATATTAATAAATCTTGCATTCTTGCTAGATCTGGTGATTTTCCACATACCCCAAATTTAGTACAACCCGTACATCCTGCTGTTTCTTGACATTGAAAACAAAACATCGTGCTTGTCATAATTATTCCTCCAATTTGTTAATATTTATTTTATATACACATTATATATGCAGTTTGAATTAATTTCCGTAACATACGTTACACTATTTTAAAAATTATTATATTTATTTTAAAATTAGGCTCTGTTAGCCATCTTCGTGATAAATATTACATAAAAACAACCACACATTAGACTTTTCAATACATTGAATTCTAAGATGTGGTTACTTTTATAGCTTACTATAAATTGTTCGTAATATATTAATATTGTTCATCTATGTTTAAATATCATAATAGAGCAATATCTTTTGGTATATTGCTCTATTACTTTAAATAGTTAACATCGCTTATATCAGATTAAGCCTTTTTTCTTTAAAAACTTTGAAACTTTTTGGACATCATCACCTGCAAATAAAGTTAGTAAAAAATCTGCAATAGCTACAAATATACCTATAAGAATATCCATTAAAAATCACCACCTTTAATCTGACATATTAAAATTATAATGCAAATTTATATAAATTTAATCTTAAATTTTAAAAAGTATCTGCTAAATTAAATATTTTCGTGAACACACTAAGTAACTATAACATTTAATTCGCATTATATAACAATTGCGAACTTGGATATATAATTAATCACGAAGTTAGCTAACAGAGCCTAAAATTAAAATATAAAATATGTTATAAACTATAATAACTATTTTAGTTGGTAAATTATTCAATAAAGTTTATAATATAATAATAAGGTTTACAATTATTATATAATGTGAATTAGAAATAAAATAATTGATAGTTTTATAAAGGTGTTATAAATACAGTTATGGCATCTTTTTTTGTGCTTTTTTTAGATATAATCATTAAATGAGTTGCAAATAAAAAAATAATAAAAATTATTTTTCTATTTGTGTCAGATTTTATTAATTAAAATTGAATTAAATAATGTAAAAGCTTTTACAAAATGTTAGGAGGAAGATAAATTGCAAGATAAACTATTGATTAAATATATAAAGAAAAAAAATCCTAAGGGAATGGATATGCTGATAGATAATTATGGTGGAATCATAGCATCCGTAGTAAGAAAACATCTAGGGACTTTAATAAATTACGAAGAAGAATGTATAAATGATGTTTTACTATCTATTTGGGAAAGTATTAATGGATATGATAAGGATAAAAACACCTTTAAAAATTGGATATGTGCCATTGCTAAATATAAATCAATTAATTACAGAAAAAAGTATTTAGCTAAATATGAACAAACAGAAATAAACAATGAAATTTACTATATAGATAAAAACTTAGTAAAATTAGAGATAAATGAAGATGTAGAAGATATTTTACGTTGTCTAAATAATAAAGATAAAGAATTATTTATTAAATATTATATTGAGGGTTATGAACTTGAGGAGATAGCCAAAACAAATAAAACAAATGTTACAAACTTATATAGTAGGCTATCCAGGGGTAGAAAGAAAATAAAAAAAACTTTAAATTATAAGGAGATATAAATTATGAAAGATAATTTTAAACTATTAAATAATGTTGATATGGATTTAGATAAATACGAGGATTTAAATATTGATAAAGATAAATTAAAGAAAAAAATGAGAACACAAATTAAAACTAAAAATAAATTCAAAAAAAATATATCAGTGGCTGCTAGTATTTGTATAGTTGGAATTGGATTAAGTAGTGTAGGAGTTTTAAATAAATCACTGGCTTACAATGTACCTATATTAGGAAGTATGTTACAAATGATACAAAACTCTCTAAATAATAATAATGATAATTTATTAGATAGCTATACAGAAGTAAATAAATCATTTTCTAAAGATGGACTTACTGTAAAGATTGATAAAGTAGTATATAGTAATAATCAAATATTTATGGAACTAGAACTAAAAACAGATGTCCCATTTGAAGAAAGCAAATATGCAAAAACTATTGTTCATGACCCTAGAGAACAATTTGCTGATAGTTTAGAGTTAGTAGGACGAGATTGGAAATTTTCTATAAATAATAAAAAAATGCAAAATTATAGTTTTGCTTCTCCTAGATTTCACTACATAGATGAATACACTTTGAAGGGTAATATGCTAATAGATTTTAAGTCACCTATAGATGAAAGTAATGAGTATGATATATTTAAAATGGAATTTAACTTAGAAGCAGTAGATTACGATAGAGAGACAAATGAATATAATCATATTGAAGATATTAATGGCCCTTGGTCACTAGAATTCCCTGTTAAATCTAATATTAGTAAAACAAAAACAATAAGACCTAAAGTAACACAAGATGATATTACAGTTCAAAAAGTTGTACTAACTCAAACTTCACTTAATCTAAATTTATCATCTAAGGAAAATATAGGATTATATGCTGAAGTAAAAGATGACCGAGGGAATATACTGAGTGGTGCAGGATTAGGCATATCAACTGGTGATACTTATGATGGTGATTATTATTTAAATAATATAGGTCAAGATATGAAGTATATAACAGTTTTGGCATATAAAGAAAATTCAAATGGAAGTAGTGAACTTATAACTGAAATAAAGATAAATTTAAAATAAGTTACTTCACAATATTAATATGACGCAAATTAAGATATTTAGAAATAGCTAGATTTATTAATATAATATATCTAGTTATTTTTTTGGTTATTATTATATAATTTGGGATTTAATTTATAATTAATATTATATTTATAAAACTGCTAGATTAAGTATCGATATTGAAAACAAAACATCGTGCTTGTCATAATTATTCCTCCAATTTGTTAATGTTTATTTTATATACACATTATATATACAATTTGAAATACTTTCTGTAACATACGTTACATTTTAAATATAATATTTAGTTTTTATATTAAAATATAAAATATTTGGCAAGTTATTCTATAAAATTTATAATATATATAAGTTGACAGTTATTATATAATACGAAGTAAATAGAGATTTGCATAAGAAAGTGAGTTAGGAAATGATAAGATTTTTAGAACAGATGAGAACACCTAATAAAGATTTAACAACTTCAAAAAAGATAATTAATACAATCTTAATTTTTATTTTTGGAGTTGGACTTGGTATCTTTTCAAAATGGTTAGATAATATGTCTATAGATGATAATATTTTGTGGCAACATATTTTAAGAGTACTTGATTTAGGAAATATATTTTCTATGTTTGGGATATGGATTTTAATAGCTATATTCATATCTATTTTTAGTAATACCCCTTTACGAGCAGGTATAAATGTATTTATATTCTTTTTTGGTATGTGTATTAGCTATCATATATATACTATTATATTTGCAGGATTTAATCCTATGGGCTATATGATGATATGGTATGGAATAACTATTATTTCTCCATTTATGGCATTTATTTGTTGGTATTCTAAAGGTAATGGAATTATCTCATTTATAATTAATATCGGTATAATTACAGTAATGATATTATGTTGTTTTAGTATAGGAATGTGGTATTTTGATTTTAATAGTATAATTGACACATTATTTTTTATAAGTACATTATTTGTTTTGTATGATACACCAAAGAAATTTATATACAGTTTATTAATTTCATTAGTGTTGGCATATCTAATAAGATTTTTTATATAGTTAGAATAACTGCTCAAATTAAAAGAATATACTATATACTAAATTTTAATATAATGCGAATTAAATATGTTACATCTTTTATTTTTTATAAAAAAATTCCTTATTGATGTATAAAGTAATTTTTAAATACATCAATAAGGATAATTTAAATATTTTAAAATAAAGATAATTGATTTTCATCACTCATATCTTCAAGTGAACCATGATTAGTCAATGTCTCTATAACAGTTTTTGAAATTTTAGTTCTTTTTCTTAGTTCTTCTTTTGATATAAATTCTCCATTTTCTCTTTCTTTTTGAATATTTAAAGCTGCATTTTCCCCAACTCCTTGTAAAGCTATCATTGGTGGAAGAAGTAATTTTTCTCCAGCAACTTTAAATTTTGTAGCGTCTGATTTATATATATCAACTGGAAGTATCTTTATCCCTCTTGCATACATTTCAAGTGCAACCTCAAGAACTGTTAACATATTCTTTTCTTTAGATGTCGCTTCATTTCCTAGACTTTCTATTTCATGTATTCTTGATTTTATTGCTGGTAGTCCCTTTACTATTAGATCTGCATCAAAATCTTCTGCTTTTGTTGTAAAATATGTGGCATAAAAAGCTTCTGGATAATGAACTTTACAATATGCAAGTCTAAAAGACATCATTACATATGCTACAGCATGGGCTTTAGGAAACATATATTTTATCTTTTGACATGATCCTATATACCACTCTGGTACATCATTTTCTTTCATCTCTTTAATATGTTCAGGCTTTAAGCCTTTACCTTTTCTTACATTTTCCATTATCGTAAATGCATTTTTAGGCTTTAGGCCTTTGAATATTAAATAGTTCATTATATCATCACGTGTTGATATAACATCATCTATTCCAACTACTTCATTAACTACTAAATCTTGTGCATTATTTAACCAAACATCAGTCCCATGAGAAAGCCCAGATATACGAACTAATGCCGCAAATGTTGTTGGCTTTGTATCAAGTAACATTTGTCTAACAAATTTAGTTCCAAACTCTGGTATAGCTAACGACCCAATTGGACAATTTATATCTTCTGGTGTTACGCCTAACGCATCTGTTGATGTGAATAGTGACATTGTTTCAGGATCATCTAATGGAATGTCTGTTGCAACTATTCCAGTTATATCTTCTAGCATTCTTATCATAGTCGGAGCATCGTGACCAAGTATATCAAGCTTTAGTATTCTACCACTTATAGAATGATAATCAAAGTGAGTTGTTATAACTCCACATGATGTATCATTTGCAGGATATTGTATTGGTGTAAAGTCATACACATCTTTATAATGAGGTATAACCATTACTCCGCCTGGGTGCTGTCCTGACGTTCTTTTTACACCTGTGCATCCATTTGAAAGCCTTAAAACTTCTGCACTTGGTACATGTATATTATTTTCTTCTACATATTTTCTAGCATATCCAAAGGCAGTTTTCTCTGCTACTGTACCTATAGTTCCTGCTCTATAAACATATCCTTCACCAAATAAATCTTCTGTATATTTATGGATAGTTGGTTGGTAGTCTCCAGAGAAGTTTAAATCTATATCTGGTTCTTTATCTCCTTCAAATCCAAGGAAAACCTCAAATGGTATATCATGACCATCTTTCTTAAGTGGTCTACCACATTTTGGACAGTCTTTATCTGGTAAATCTACTCCTGATCCGTATTCTCCTATTTCAAAGAAGTATGAATATTTACATTCTTCATTCTCACATATATAATGTGCAGGAAGTGGATTAACTTCAGTTATATCACTCATTGTTGCTGCAAATGATGAACCAACTGATCCTCTTGAACCAACTAAATAACCGTCACTTAATGATTTTGTAACTAATTTTTGAGATATTATATACATTACTGCATATCCATTACCTATTATAGAATTTAGTTCTCTATCAAGCCTATTTATTACTACTTCTGGTATTGGATCTCCATAAATTCTTTTAGCTTTTTCATAACACATTTCTCTAAGCTCGGTATCAGAACCTTCAATTACTGGTGGATATGTTTCATCTGGTATTGGCTTTATAATTTCTACCATATCTGCTATTTTATTACTATTTTCAACTACTACTTCATAAGCTAGTTCGTCTCCTAAGTAACTAAACTCTTTTAGCATTTCATCTGTAGTTCTAAAATGTAGATAAGCTTCTTCTTCATCTACCTTAAATCCTTGAGAATATTTTAAAATTTTTCTTAATACTGCTTCGTGTTTTTCTAAGAAATGAACATCTCCTGTAGCCACAGGTATCTTTCCAAACTTATATGCTATATCTATTAATTTTCTATTAATATCTCTTAGTTCTTCCTCATCATTTACTTCACCTTTATCTATCATAAAGCGATTATTATCTATTGGCATAATTTCAATATAATCATACATTTCAATTAATTTTTCAATTTCTTCATCATCTACATTCTTCTTAACTGCTCTGTATATAACTCCTGCCTCACAAGCTGAGCCTACAAGTATTCCATCCCTATGTTCTTGAAGTACACTTCTTAATATTCTCGGAGATCTATAAAAATGATTAACATGGGAATCAGATATTATTTTATATAAATTCTTAAGTCCAGTATAATTTTTAGCAATTAAAGTTACATGATTAGTTACTAGTTTTTGGTAATCTATTTTACCTAATATTTCATTAACCTCACTTAAAGTAGTAGCTCCTTTTTTTTCTAACATTTCTAAAAACTTTATATATATAAGTGCTGTCGCTTGAGCATCATCTACTGCTCTATGATGATTTAAAAGTTGAACACCTAATGCTTTAGCAACAATATTTAATCTATGTCTTTTTAATTCTGGAAGTAGCACTCTTGCAAGTGTTAATGTATCTACACTTTTATTGTTAAATTTTATATTTTGTTGCCTACATTTTTCTGCAATAAATCCCATATCAAACTCGGCATTATGGGCTACTAATACACTATCTCCTATAAATTCAATAAATTTAGGTAATACTTCTTCTATTGTTGGTTTGTCAGCAACCATATCATTTGTTATACCTGTTAGTTCTTGTATTTTATATGATATATCTTTTTGAGGATTTATAAGCTCACTAAATTTATCTACAACTTTAAAGTTTTCTATTTTAACTGCACCAATTTCAGTTATCTTATCATTTGTATTAGAAAAACCAGTTGTCTCTATATCAAATACAACAAAACTTTGTGTTAATGGTTTATTATTAGCATCTTCTATTATAAGTGCATCATCTTCTACTAAGTATCCTTCAACTCCATAAAGAACCTTTATACCATGAGCTTTTGCTGCATTCATAGCATCTGGAAAGGCTTGTACAACTCCATGATCTGTTATTGCTATCGCCTTATGTCCCCATTTTGCTGCTCTTTCAACTAACTTTTTAGTTGGGCATACTGCATCCATAGAAGACATTTGAGTATGTGCATGAAGTTCTACTCTTTTTATTTCACTTGTATCTACTCTCTCTTGCTTTATTTCTTTTCTTATACCACTTATAGTCATTGTAAGTTCTCTTTGATAAGTGTCATATATAATATCACCTTTTATTTTTAAATAAGAACCTTTTTTAATGTTATCTAATACAATATCTTTATTTAAATCATTTAAGAAAAGCTTACAACTTATTGAACTTGTATAATCTGTAATCGAAGCTATCATTAGTATCTTACCGTTTCTAAGCTCTTTTGTTTCAATATCAAATACTTCACCAACTACACTTACAGTTCCAGATGTACTATTTAAGTCCTTTATCTTTTCAACTAAAGCGTGTACATTTTCACCATATATTAAATTTTCATCAACTTCAGGTTTTATTACATATGCTTCTTCTTCATCATTTTCTTCTTTATTAGTATTATTTAATTCTAATTCTTTAATCTTTTCTTCTGTTATTCTTTCTGTTCTTTTTATTATTTTATCTAGGTTTACTTCTTCGTCTACTGCTCTTTCAATCTCTATTTTTATGTCCATTCCAACTTCTTCTATTAGTATGTTTTTTAATACATGTACTACATTTTGTTTTACTAATCTTTCATAAAACAATCCTTTTGGAAGTTTTATTTTTAACAAATCATCTAAGCATAAATATTCCACCTGCTTATACCATCCTGCAATTGATGGACATAAACTTTTTAGTATATATATAATATTTGGCCAATACCTTTTTATAATATCTTTATTTGATTTCCTATCAAATCCTATATATCTTATTTTTAATTTAATATCTTTGAAATAATCTAGTTTCACCTTTAGCTCTTCTCTAAAGGAATCTAAAAGTTCATAAGATACTACTTCTTTAGATGTTAAATAAAAATAAACAACTCTCTCTTCTCTAAAATAAACTACTCTATTTATATAAACTTCTTTTAAAAGCTTTGCTAATATACTATTATTTATTTCTAATTTATCTAAGTACTCTTTTACAGTTTCCATAAGTCACTCCTTTCCTTAGAATATCTATTATATCATAGGTATAATTCTTTGTACTATTTATAAAACTAAAATTATATAACCTTTTATTTAATTGGATTAGCTACAAATTTAGATATATTTAATATTATGTATTATAATATTAAATCTTAAGGCGGTGTTATAATGTCTTCTTTTGATACGGAAATTTATAAAAAAATAGTACTTTATTATCAGGAATTAGGAGAAAAAAAATTACTAAAAAAATCTTTAAAAAATATAAATATTAATAGAAAAGTATTTCTTCACTATTCAAAATATAAAAATATTCCAATTTGTACACTGCCTCAATTTAAACTTATTTTAGCATCTAGATTAGGATTTTTATCTTTTTGCTATAATTTTTTTACATTTGTAAATGTTAATAAAACTATAGTATCTATTAATTTAGATTCTATAGATTCAATTGCTAAATTTGTATTATCTCATGAAATAGGTCATATATTAGACCCTGATATTTCAAGTTCTAAAGAAGAATATGCTACTATACTTTCTGATATTGTTGACAAAATAATTAAGTATAATATAGATATTAATAAAATTGACTTTTATAAAGATAATCTTCCTTATGATTTGGAAGAATGTGTTATTAGGTTAAAAAAAAATCTTATAAACCGTGAATCTAAGGCTTGGGATATTGCAAGAGATTTTTTAAATATTGAAGATGATAAAGAAAAGTTAATTTTTAATAAAATGAAAGAATATGCTCTTGCTACTTATAATTTTGGTAACTTGAAAAATATTGTAAGAGAGCATAATATTGATATATTTTTTAAATATAAAAGATATTTTAAATAAGCGACTATGAAATTTCATAGTCGCTTTTGTTTATTGCTTATAATTTGGTACTTCAAATACTAAATTATTTCCACTATCATACATATGTATAATTTTATTCATTATACCAGATATACCGTTAGCCCAATTTACATCTGTTGCATACTGATGCCAAGTATATTCGTAGTTAAACTTCATTTTATATATTGTATTTTGCTTATATTTTGAACTTTTTATATAATTACTTGCTATCCATTTAGCTGAACCATCTATAGTTGATTCTACACTTGTCCATCCATTAGCATATGCAGCTTCTGCACCTGATAAGTTTGCTGAACCATCTATTGCTCCTATTCCAAAGAAGTTATATACTTTAACTGGTGAACTAAGTGGTTTACCTTTATAACTTGTTATAGTTTGTCCTTTTGCTAATGTTGATTTTCCATAATTTGTTTCCCACATAGAATGTGCTACTAAATATACTAAATCTATATCATATTTTTTTGCTGCATCTATAAATGATTGTCCTTTATTATAAAATACTCCAGATGTTCCTCCGTTTGAATTTAAAAATGAATTTAATTCATTAACAGTTATTCCACCTTTATAATTATCTATTCTTAAAAACTGCAACATTCCTTTTTTGCTGTTTTTAAAGTTTTCAGGATTTAAGAAATATTCCAAATCTTCTCTATCTGCTTTTACAAACCCTCTAGTTTGAGCTTCTCTAATTTTAAACGTTGTAAGTATTTCACTACTTCTTGGTTTACTTGAATCTATTACATTTCCACCTACACTTACTCTTTCAAGTTGTGCATTAACATGATCATTTAATGAATAGTTCAAACCTTTATGATTTATAGTAGCTCCATTTACAATTTGAGTGCTATCTCCTCCAACTACAGGAGGTGCAATCTCTGGAGTAGATGGTTTATTTATAGTCACTTTACTTAAATATTGACTAGATACATATGCTTCTTTTCCATTGTAATTTATCTTTGACCATCCGTTACTTTCTGAGATTACTTCTACTTTAGTACCCTTAGATAAGGAACCTAATTTAGAATAATTTGTTCCTGGTCCACTTCTTACATTTAATGAATTTGTATTTACTTCTTTTGTTTCTTTTACACTTTCTGGTTTCGATGTATCATTATTATTATTTTGGGATATACTATTTAAGTATTTACTTGATACATATGCTTCTTTTCCATTATAATTTATCTTTGACCATCCATTACTTTCTGAGATTACTCCTACTTTACTACCTTTAGATAGTTTACCTAGTTTAGAGTAATTTGTTCCTGGTCCACTTCTTACGTTTAATGAATCTGTATTTACCTCTTTTGTTTCTTTTATACTTTCTGGCTTTGATGTATCATTATTATTTTGGGATATACTACTTAAGTATCTACTTGATACATATGCTTCTTTTCCATTATAATTTATCTTTGACCATCCATTATTTTCTGAAATTACAGATACTTTAGTTCCTTTTTTCAATTTTCCTAATACACTATAACTAGTATTTGGACCACTTCTTACATTTAGTGAATCTGTACTTACCTCTTTTGTTACTGATGTATTTGAGTTTATTTTTATATCTTCTAAATAATTACTTGCTATATACCCAAGTCTTCCATCATACTTAACTTTTGTCCATCCACTACTTTCTGATATTACTTCTACTTTAGTACCTTTAGATAAGGTAGCAATTATACGATAGCTTGTTCCTGCTCCATTTCTGAAATTAACACTAGTAGTTGTTTGCTTTTGTGTAGTAGTTATTGTTTCACTATTTGATGTATTTCCATATTTAGATATATATGTTGATGATGCCCATCCTTCTTTCCCCAAAGAATTTTTTATCTTATACCATCCATTTGCTGAATCTTTTATCTCAACGGTTTCATTTTTTTTAACTGTGAATAAAACATTATTATTTGTTCCTGGTCCACTTCTTACATTTAATGATGTAGCTGTAACAACGCCCATTTGACCTGATGTATATACATTATTTACTGATAATGGCATCATTGCTAATGTGGCTAATGCAATCTTCTTTTTCATTATTTCACCTTCTTTTTGCATATATTTACATAATAACCATTATATTATATATAATATATTCAGTAAATATTTTCTAGTAAAATATTTTTCATTTAAATAATGGGCACAAAACTCCATAAGGTTCTTCATTAGTTCTTATATTATATTTTTTTTATATTCTTTAGCATATATTTCAAACATTCTAAACTTAAATTCGTTAATGTTCATATATACAAATCCTTTAAATTACTATTTATATTTTCATCTAGTTTTTAATACATACTTTATATGTTGTGAAAAGTATTATAAATCAAAAGTATAGTTATTTTTACATTAGTTAATAATAAAATTATACTCATTAATATTTTTCATCTTTATCCTAACTCAAAAAAGCAGGTATAATAACCTGTCTTTTTATTATATTTAACTTATATTTCTAAACTATTTAATCAATACTATTTAAATCCCACTTTTTAGATGTTCCCATTGTTAAAACCTTATTATTTATCACTAATAATCCACCATCATTTGGTATAGAATAAATTATTTTTTTCTTTTCTTTTAAGCATCTTTTTATACTTACATTCTGTATTTCATAGTCATCATAGTGTACTTCTACATCAAAGTTTTTTATTATATTCAATCCTTTATTATAAGAGAATGTATCATAATCTTTATCTTTTGTTATATGATATTCACTTATTTTAATCATTGCACCTGAACTAGATCCAATCATAATTCCTTTGTAATTTTCTAGTTTGTCTACTAAATCAAACTGTCTTAGCCTAAACATCATTTTATCCGGATATCCACCTGTAAAAAATACTATATCACTTTCATTTATTTTATTTTTCATAATATTTATACTATCTCTAAATTGGTTTATCCAGTTTATATTTTTTTCAATAATACCATAATCTAAAAATGGGTATATTATATCTTCATAATGAGTACCATTTTTATTGTTAAAAGCCCTATCCCAGTCATATTCATTTTTTAACCATTTTTCATGATATGAAAAAAGTATTATTAAAACTTTATAATATGATTTTATTATCTCTTTAAGTGTATCAAAGCACCACTTTTCATTAAAATTATATAAACTAAGTAATATATTTATCATTTATTCACCTGCTTTTTATTATATTTTTTAAATGTTTTTATATTTAAATTATTATTTATAATAATATAGTTATTCATATTTTATTAATTAAGTTAATTTAATTTTATAAAATAAAAAATGAGTTTAATAATAATTTCCAATAACATAAAAAATAGCCATAAAATTGGCTATTATAATCTAACTTATTGTTATAGTTAATAATTATTTTTTTGTTATAAAATTAATAATTTCCATTATATCTTCTTCCTTTTTAGACCTAAATAAAAATACTCTA
>CALESE010000207.1 GCA_937907205.1 uncultured Romboutsia sp.
GTATTTTATAATAGATTAAAAATAGATATGCCACTTCAATCTGATGCGACTATTCAGTATATCTTTGAAGAAAGAAAAAAAATAGTAACATATAATGACTTAAAAATAGATTCTCCATACAATAGTTATAAAAATAAAGGGTTGCCACCAACACCTATAGCAAATCCTGGAATAAAATCTATAGAGGCAACACTTTATCCTACAGAAAGTAAGAATTTATACTTTGTAGCAACTATGGATGGAGGAAATAACTATAGCGAAACTTATGAACAACATCTAAAATATGTAAAAGAATATAAAGAACAAAGAGATAAATTAAATAAAGAAAAAAAATAAAGCTAGTATTAAAATTTTATGGATTATGTTTATAGCATAATCCTATATTAATTTTAATATTACTTAAGGAGCTAATTAAATGGGAAATATAGTTAATAAATTAGTTGAAGATTACATAAGAAATACACTAAAGGATAAAGAAGGACTTTTAAGAGAACTTGAAGTTTATGCAAAAGAAAATAATGTGCCAATAGTTCATAAGGAAGTATCAGATTTATTAAAAGTATTATTAAAGGTTCAAAGACCAAAAAAGATATTGGAAGTAGGATGTGCAATAGGATATTCTTCAATTTTATTTGCATCTTCATTAGAAGGAGAAGTTGAAATAATAACAGTTGAAAGAAATGAAAAAATGATTGAAAAAGCAAAAGAAAATATAAAACGTGCAGGTCTTGAAAATAAGATAACTATACTTGAAGGTGATGCAGAAGAACTTTTAAAAACTATAGATGGCGAGTTTGATATGATATTTTTAGATGCTGCAAAAGGACAATACAAGTTATTTTATGATATGGTTATAGATAAATTAAAAGTTAATGGACTTTTGATTTCAGATAATATACTTTACAAAGGAATGGTAGCACATGATGACTTTGTAATAAGAAGAAAAAAGACAATAGTAAAAAGGATGAGAAACTATCTAGATTACATATCTAATTGTGATTATTTAGATACATCATTAATACCAATAGGAGATGGTGTAGCACTTAGCTACAAAAATAAATAAATAAAGAGGTGTAAAAAATGCATAAGGTAGAATTATTAGCCCCCATAAGGGATTTAGAACAATTAAAAATAGCTTTAAATTATGGAGCAGACTCTGTTTATATAGGTGGAGAAGTTTTAGGTATGGATAACTCAGATAAAAACTTCACACAAGAAGAATTAATAGAAGGTGTAAAATTTGCTCATGAAAGAGGTAAGAGAGTTTATGTAACAGTTAATGTTCTTCCTCATAATGATGATTTTAAAAATTTAGATAAATATTTAATAGAATTAGAACAAGCTAAAATTGATGCAATTATAATTGTAGATCCAGGAGTACTTGCTATAGCTAAAAAGGTTGTACCTAATATGGAGATTCATTTAGGAAGTCAAGCTAATATCACAAACTATGCAACAGCAAATTTCTGGCATAAGCAAGGTGTTAAAAGAGTAACTGTTGCAAGAGAGTTATCATTTAAAGAAATGTCAGACTTAAAAGCTAAAGTTCCTTTTGATATGGAAATAGAAGCATTTATTCATGGACCTATATGTATATCATATTCAGGTAGACGTTTAATAAGTAACTATTTAAATGTAAGAAATAATAAAACAGATTATAGTGATTACACAGGTGTTTTAGATTATAATCTTGTAGAAGAAAAAAGAAAAGGTGAGTATTATCCTGTATATGAAGATAAAAGAGGAACATTCTTCTATAATTCAAAAGATTTATGTATGATAGAATTTATACCAGAATTAGTAAAAACAGGATTATCAAGCTTAAAAATAGAAGGAAGAATGAAATCATCATATCATTTAGCATCTATAGTTAGAGCATATAAAATGGCAATTGATGAATTTTATAAAAATCCAGAAGAGTGGAAATTTAACGATTCTTGGTTAGAAGAAATAAAAAAAGGTAGTTCAAGAGATTTTACAACAGGGTTTTATTTAGATGAAACAGTAGAGTATAATTATGATGATGAAAAATACTCTGTTGTAAATTTATATGATTATATAGGATTAATAAATGATGTAGATGAAGATGGACAAGCATTAATAAAACTTGAAGATAATATTAAAGTTGGAGATAAAATTGAAATAATAGCTCCGAATAAAGAAACTATGACTTCTAAGTTAGAATCTATTTTAAATGAAAATGGAGAAAGTGTAGATTCAGCTAAAGAAAACCAAATTGTGAAAATTAAATTATCTTTAGGTTTAGAGAAGGACTATATGTTAAGGAGAGAGTAAAATGAAAGAAAAAAGACCACTAATAATAGGTATAACTGGTGGAACAGGATCAGGAAAGAGCACTGTTTGTAAAGCTATAATAGAGAATATACCTGAAGAAAATATAGCAATATTAGAACAAGATGCATATTATAAAGATCAAACTAATTTAAGTTTTGAAGATAGGTTAAAAACTAATTATGATCATCCTCTAGCTTTTGATAATAAGTTACTTATAAAACATATAGAAGATTTATGTAAAGGTTTATCAGTAGAAAAGCCAATATACGATTATGAACTTCATACTAGAAAGCAAAGTGAAACTGTAACTGTATCACCAAAAGACATAATTATAGTTGAAGGAATAATGATATTAGAAGATGAAGAATTAAGAGATAAATTAGATATAAAAATATATGTTGACACAGAAGATGATATAAGAATACTTAGAAGAATTCAAAGAGATATAAAAGAAAGAGGTAGAACTGTAGATTCAGTAATAGAACAATATTTAAATACAGTAAAGCCAGCTCATGATCAATTTATAGAGCCTTATAAAAAATATGCAGATATAATAATGCCAGAAGGTGGTCAAAATGAAGTAGCTATAGATATAGTTATAACTAAAATAAGAACACAATTAAATTAACTTATATAGTATAAACCCCTTAGATATTGTCAAAAATGATAAGTATCTAAGGGGTGATTTTATATGGCAAGAAAAAAAGATAATATAGAAACTAAGTTTAAAAGTAGATCATATAGTATGATTTTTTTATTTATATCCATATATTCATTTTTGATATATAGATTAATTAATATACAAGTTGTAGACTCAGATATCTACAAAGAAAAAATGATAAGTCAAAATACTTATAGAGTTGATTTAAATAGTGGAAGAGGTAGTATATATGATAGAAATGGAAATCTATTAACCGATACCTTTAAGAATCAGATAATAGTAGCAGAAAAAAAGAAATTATTTAATGATACTAAATACAAAGAATTAGTAAAAAATACTGCTAATATTGATGAAATAGAACTATTTAAATGTATAGAAGAACAAAGAGAGTCATCTGTTGTTGAGATAAAAACAGATAAACTTTCTAAAGAAGTTAAAGAAGAATTAGAAAAAGAAGGATTAATAGTAGCAGAAAAAATAGAAAGATACTCTTCTGATAAATTACTATCTCATACTATAGGATATATAAAAAAATCTGATAAGGTAGGAGAAGCAGGGATTGAAAAAAGTATGGAAGATATCTTAAATAATTCTAATGAAAAATATGTATCAGCATTTAAAGCAGGAGATAAATATAATATAGGAATTTTAAAGGGAAGTATAAAAAATATAAATGAAGATGAAAATGCAAAAAATATAAGGTTAACAATAGATAAGAGCATACAAAAAGAAGTAGAAAAAATATTAGATAAAGAAGAAAACCCAAGTGCAGTAGTAATATCAGATATTGATACAGGTGAAATATTATCTATGGCATCAAGACCAACATTTAACCCAAATAATCTATCTGAAGGTAGTAGTATAGATGATGGTAAATTTACAAATAGAGCAATACAAAGAACATATCCACCTGGATCAGTATTTAAAATAGTAGTGCTTTATGCAGCTCTTGATAATAAAATAGTAGACGAAAATTATAGCTATAATTGTGTAGGTAAAGTAAATATAAGTAAAAATGAAGAATTAAAATGTAATAATCTAAATGGACATGGAGTGCAAAATCTTCAACAAGCATTTTCAAATTCATGTAATACTGCATTTTATGATATAGCATTAAAAACAGGAAAAAAAAATATACTTAATTCTGCTAGAAAATTACATCTAAATGAAAAGGTAGATATAGGATTAGATGAAGAAAAAAATAGGGAATTACCAAATGATATAGCAATTAGAAATCTTTCGATAGGACAAGGAGATTTAGAGTTTACTCCACTGCAAATAAATCAAATGACTCAGATAGTTGCTAATAATGGAAGATATAGACCTTTATATATATATGATAGTATTATAGATAATGATAAAAATATTATAAAAACTTTTAAAACATCAAAATCAGAAGAAATAATATCACCATATATAATGACAATTATAAAAGAAATGATGAAGGATGTTTCTAAAAATGGAACTGCTAAAGATTTGATCGATTTAGAAGGAGGTTCTGGTGTAAAGACAGGAACAGCACAAAGTGTATCAAATGGAAATAAGGTTAATCATGGATGGATAAGTGGATATTATCCTGAAAAAAATCCTAAATATGTTATAACTGTTTTTATAGAAGGAACTAAAGAAAATAGTAAATCAGCTATACCTATTTTTAAAGAAATATGTGAAGCAATAAATAAAAAATAAATATAGATAAGACAAGCAATTTAATAGCCACCCTCTCATATAATTTAAAATGACAAGTCAAAATAGGGGGTGGCCTATGACGATTCTAAAATCATTTGAAAAACCATTAACCCCTGAAGAAGAAGTTAATTATTTAACTAAGTTTAAAGACTATAAAGATGAATCAGCTAAAGAAATTTTAATTGAAAGAAACATGAGATTAGTAGCTCATATTGCTAAGAAGTATAATAATTCTACTGAAGATCAAGATGATCTTATATCAATAGGAACTATAGGTCTAATAAAAGCTATTGAAACTTATAATGTTGAAAAAGGAACTAGGCTTGCAACATATGCCTCAAAATGTATAGAAAATGAGATACTTATGAATATAAGATCTAATAAGAAAAATAAGGTTCAAGTATCTCTTCAAGATCCTATTGGTACAGATAAAGAAGGTAATGAAATTAGCTTAATTGATGTACTTGGAAGTGATATTGATGATATATTAGATCAAGTAGAATTGAAAGTACAAATATCAAAACTTTATGAACAATTAGATAAAATACTTAGCAAAAGAGAGAAAGACATAATTCTTTTAAGATATGGATTAACTACTTATGGATATAAAACTCAAAGAGAAATTGCACAGAAATTAGATATATCCAGATCTTATGTATCTAGAATTGAAAAAAGAGCTTTAAAAAAACTTAGAAAAGAATTAAAATCATAAAAAAGCCTTGATTAAGGCTTTTTTTGATTTCAAATAAATTTATTTTAAGATGCTCAAAAAATGACAAAATATTCAAAAACAATATGATATTATTACTAATATATCAATAAAAATTAGTATTATACAATTAAATAAAAATAAAAATCATATTTAGTTAAAACTTAAGAAAATTTATATTAAACCGTAGTAAATTAGAAAGGTATGGTGACTATTATGATAACATTATATAAATATATTGAATTTTTTGAATTTATTAATTACTCTATAATTATATCTGTTCCATTTATATCACTTATGCTCTATAGAAATTCTAAAAAACTATCACTTTTAATTGCATCCTTTATTTGTACTATAGAGTTGTTATTAATAAGTTTATTATACAAATATGGATATAGATATCCACATATTTTATCAATTATATTAAACATCATAATCATCAAGTCTACAATCATAAATCACATAAAAAAAATAAATATAGCATTAAAGAAACATAAAGCAAAATTAAAAACGAATAAAAAAAATATAAGTAAAATTTCTAATAATATAGAAATAGAAAATATATTACAAGATGAATATAAAAATGAAGTTTTATATTTAGATAACAAGATAAATAAAATGATATATGAATCAGATGAATCAATATTTATTATGAACGATAAAATGGAATATGTTTATGGAAATGATTCATTTAAAAATCTAGTAAGATATGACAAGTATATATATGAAAAAATAAATATATTTTTATATTTAGATTATAAATTTATAAATAGTGAAGAAATTAAAGAATGTATAAAAAACAGTAAAAACAATAAGATTAGCATAAACTTAAAAACATACGATAATAAAATTTATAGGTTTTCGTGTATCGAGGATATAAAAGATGAAAATTCTATAAAGATATGTGTATTAAGCGACATAACAGAAAGCACATTAATACAAAATCAGTTGCAGGTAAGTGAAGAAAGATACAAAAAACTTATGGATATATTAAATGATGGTGTAATAATACATGATTTAAAAAATATAACATATAGCAATGACAAAACTATAGAAATTTTTAATTTAGACAAAAAAATAAACAATTTGTGCATAGATGATATAAAAGAAAATATAAATGAAAAATTTAGAAAAAAACTTTTAGATAATATGACCTTAGTAAAGTGGGGAAAAGAAGACAAAGTAAGCAATAAAGTGGAAACAATAGATGGAAAAATAATAGAATTTATAACTACAAATGTATTAATAAATAATGAAGATATGCTTCTTAGTATAGCTATAGATATAACAAGTATAGAAAATGCTATAACAGAGTTAGAACAAAGTGAAAAAACTTACAAACTATTATTACAAACTTTACCTGAAGGGATAATAATAATAGATAAAAACACTAAAAATTATATTTATAGAAATGAATCTATGATTAAAATTCTAAAAGATATAGGTGTAGATAAACTAAATGATTTAATTAAAGAATATATAAAGCAATATAGTTGTGGAAAATTTAAAAAGTTTACATTAAATACAGAAGATAAAAAAGATATTTCTTTGGCAATAATAGATAGAAAAGAAGAAGGAACTCTTATGGTTGTAGTAAGGGTTATAAAAGATGAGTATAATGTTGAAAAGATGGAAGAAAGATTAAATGAAATTAATTATAAAAATAAATTCAAAAATGAGTTTTTAGTTAATTTAACTAATGATATTAAAAAGCCAGTTAATACTATATTATCAGTAAACAATATACTTAATATAAATCAAAATAAGTATAATTCAGAGTATGTAAGCAACTACACTAAACTAGTAAAGCAAAATTGTAATAGATTAACTAGATTATTAAATAATATAGAAGAAATATATAATATAGATAATAGCATATATGATATGAATTTAAGTAAATGTGATATAGTATATTTGATAAAAGATATAGTAGAAAAATCTAAGATATATACAGATGAAAAAAATATTAAACTAAAATTTTCAGCGAATATAAAAGAAAAATATACAATAATAGATAAAGATAAAATAGAAAAAATTATATTGAACTTATTATCTAATTCGATTAAGTTTACAGATAACGGTGGAAACATAGCAATAGATTTATTAATAGAAAATGAAATAATAAAAATTGGGGTAATTGATAGTGGTGTAGGAATACCTGATGATAAATTAAATATAATATTTGAAAACTTTGAACAAGTAGATAGAAGTTTATCAAGAGGAGCAGAAGGTGCTGGAGTGGGGCTTTCATTGGTGAAAAAATTAGCTGATTTACATAAAGCAAAAATAGAGGTAAAAAGCGAAGTTGGTAAGGGAAGTGCATTTTATATTATTTTAGATGAAAAAGATATAAGTAAAGTAGAAGGTGAAAAAATTGAAATATGTACAAGCTTTAGCGACAATGAAAAAATAGATGTAGAGTTTTCAGATATATATTTTGATGCAAGTTATTAAAATAATAGAGGGGGATAAGGATGTATAAATATATAAGTATGTTTACTATATCAAGTTTTCTTATGAGTATATATATACTATTTGCAAAATATAGAGCAAATAAAAATAAAAAAAGCATTATTTTATTGTTTAGTATAAGTATGATTA
>CALESE010000208.1 GCA_937907205.1 uncultured Romboutsia sp.
TAATCATTTAATCAACATCTATATAATTATTTTCAACATATTCACAAAGTCCAATATGACATTCTTTTATTTGTGAAATAGATTCCTTAAACTTATCAAACAACTTCTCTGCACCATCCGGCATCATCTTTACAAAAGCAGCTTTATCATCATTCTTAATAGCTTCACGTACTTTAGTTGCTGATATACCATCAACATTAGATGACTGTTCATCTCTCTTTACAACAAATAACTTAAAGTCATCAGGAAAGTCGGTTAAGTATTTCTTGTTAGTAGCCATTTTTTGATATTGTTTCTCCCTATCTGTACCACATCCCCATAAGTGAGCAACATAACCTTTCTTTGCAAGCTCTTCACCAACTTTATCAATAGCAGCTGACTTAATCATTATCTTATCAAGGTAATAGTCTTCGCCTTTTAAACATGTGTCAAATTCTTTCTCTATTAAGCTATCTGGGAATGGATGCTTTGTATCAAATTTGGTATTGCTAACACAACATACTACACAAGGATAACCATTCTCTTTATATAAAGCTTGAAGTACACTAGCATGACCTTTATGAAATGGCATGAATCTACCAATCATAATATTACAATCTTTCTTTTCCATGATTATCTGAATAATCTATGAAATTCTTTATTTAAAAATCTGGATTTGTACGTATACTGAATGTTAGTGATTGAACTGGCATGCTATCCACTGGAACACCCATGGTCTTTGCAAGATCTTTAGTCAATTCAAAACTAGCATTCCATTGATTCTTCTCAATTTCTTTTCTTCTATCAATATCCTTTTGCTTATATTCTTGACCAGTTTCATCATACATCCTGCATAATGCATCATAGAATTTGTCAATTTCTTCTTTCTTAGAAATTTCACAACGATACATATAGTCAAAATATTTCTTATAGTTCTTCTGTTTCTTTATAGGAAATGCTGCAGAAATAGTGAAATCAGTAAAATACTTATTGATAATTTCTCTATTCTTTGCTATTTGAGCCCTAGAATCAAATTTTGCTTCTGTTATGTATTCTGTTAAGTTTTTCATTTTTTTATTTAAATCGATTTAAGTAAAAATAGATTTATAAGAATTGAACAACCATCAAATTTGAATTTGATGATTATCCAATTCACAATATGCCCTATATCCACATAACAGAAATATTCCTATATAATAGATATAGAAGAATCCAATCCAAATATCAAACAAAATCAAGAATGGCAATGATATTATCAGAATGAATGGAAAAAATTCAATAAATACTTTTGTTGCCCATACAAACAAGACAGCTATTGCAAGAACCCATACAAAAATATTTGATGACCATCTGTCAATTTTCTTAATTATGTTATTTATCAGTGCTTTCCAATTCATCTTTCTTCTCTTTCTTTTTCTCTTCTCTCAATTCTAGATACTTAATTACATAAAACAACCAACTTACAACAAAGAACATAACAATATATGCTGTATATGGTATTGGTAATATTACAGAATAAAACAATAGAATGACAATATTGACAATCATCAAATTATACCATTTTATACTCCAATATGTCTTTTGGCCAAAATATTGTGGATCACCCATGTTTTTCTTTCAATTTATTTAGTTCATTACCATAATTAAATGAATTCAAAAGCTTATTGATAATTGCTTTCAACTGTTCTAATGTAGTAGTATCATCTATAGCATCTACTCCAGACCAAGCAATACCTGAATACTCTGATCTTTCATACATACAAATACTGTTACCAATAGCAGTAGAATTAGAGAAACAGATTTCAATAGATTTACCATAGAATCGTGGTCCATTATACAAACGTTCTACTCTATCAACAATCATATAATTAGTAGAAACATATACTGCTCCTATCATCTTCTTTATAATGATGATCTTTCCAACAAAACGTTCAACATCATATTTCTGAATTTCAATTTCATCAATTTGCTTCTGAATCTTCTGTTGTTCATCAGCTAACTTATTTCTTTCTAATCGTAGATCATCTTGCTTTTTCTGCAATTCATCGAATTTTTCTTTCTCGACCATTTTTCCTTCCTTTATATATTTTTATATTTTAATCATGTAGTTCATAAACATACTACGCATAGGTATTAGTATGTTTGTAATGTTCATACTCCATACTGAATAAGTACCATCTCCCATATTTTGTCAACCAGCTGATTGGACATACTTTATGAATATCTTCATTACCAAAGAAGATACCATTTTCTGCACAATAATATTCACGTTTCTTACCTGTTCTAGGATCAACTAATACAATGAACTTCTCACCAGTATTCTCATCCACATAATACTTTTCTACTTCATCTTCGTTTGTATATACTAGAACTTTCTCATGATATTCTGTATCATATAAAACGAATGCAGCTAATCGTGGCAATGTTTCTTTCTTTGGCTTAGCATAACCAAGCTCATGAAAACTTACCATTGTTGCAGTTCTTCCATGTTCCTTAGTCTTAGCTTCTTCAAAAGCTTCAACATCTTCTTGAGTCATCATAGATTCTACTTCATAGATGGCTGTAAATTCACAACAAGGATTATAATCTACCCGATAGTTTACTAAGTATTTTCTCATTTTAATTATATTTTAATTATTAACAATTATAATATAGAAACTTATTGAAAAATTTCAAAATAATACAAAAAAGGATGATCTTAAGATCATCCTTTCTATATATTTTAGTTTATCATCTTCGAAATTCTATCATAATAAACATTTGACATGATTTTACAGAATGTACCTTGGTCAATAACAAACTGATCAACAACATGTCCACCATTAGAAATTGTCACCTTAATATCTAATGAGTTAGGAGACTTCCATCCTTGGTTCATTGGTCGCATCTCAGTATAAGCAGATATTTTATTTCCAGGGAACATTTTATGTTCTACCATGAACTGAGTAATATGGCTCTTTTCACCGATATAACATTCAAATGAAAATCCATATTCATTCTTCCAGTTTACTTTTTTATTGATGTATCTCATAGTCCTTAGTTTACTTAAAATTCTTGTACTTGTCAATGTACTCTTGTGGAGCAAGAACATTAGTATCATCAGGAACATCAGTTACCTTGGCTTCTGCAATCTCATCAATCTTACTTGTTCGCTCCATCACTGTCATTTCATTAGTATAGTCACTCATCAAATCACTCAAGTCAATATCAAACTTAACTGCCTTAGAACATGAATTAGCAATATAAGTTGAAATCAATGTAAGTACCTCTGCTCGCTTCATCTCAATCTTGTTGCTAAGCTTAGCCATTGTTGCATTTACATTCATCACCTGATTCTTCAAATTATCCAATGATTTCTTAGATGCGGCAATTGACTTATCAAGCTGTTCTACCTGCATTACCATCTGACCACCAATATTAGGATCTGAATCGGGATTTTCCTTCATCTTCAAGATAGATGATACAATATTCTGCTTTGCATTCTGCAACTTAGTAATATTGCTGTTGATATTTGATTCAGTATTTGTAAGATTTACAATTACCTTCTTTACTTCATCAACCTTAGCGGCTTTGTAATCATCCAATGCATCAAGCATTTCTTGCTGAATATCTTCTGGCGTCCGCAACTTACGATTCAGATCATCCATATAATGTGAGAACTTCTTTTGAAGAGTATGTGCTAGCTTCTCACCAGAACTCTTCTTATAATTGGCTTTCTTTCGTCCGGTAAGATAGCATACTACCAAGAAAGTTACAACTACAATTACAACACCTAAAATTACATTTGTTACCAATTCCATTTTTATTTACTTAATTTATGAATTAATTTATTAATATCTGATTGCAAATCTTCTTCTGCATGTTTATTCAATTCATTCTGCTTATTTCTGTTTCTTCTTTCATTCTCATTGTAATATTTATTAAACTTACTATAAGAAATGAATGGGGCACAATAGAAATATTCAGTTATTGTATTTCCTGTTATATCTTCATAGTTATATTTGTTTTCAGACTTGAATACCCATCTGAAAATGTTTGCAATAAAATAGAATATCACACAGATATTTGTACATTGATAAAATGCCCACCAGAATCTTTCTGTTTCACACATCTTTTCTAAACTAGGTATATTACTATGACAGATAATAGTTGTAAAGAAAACTACTGTTGTAATTGCAACAACCATATAGATAACTAAAAATGATATATCACACACTATTAAATTGTTCTTTGCATCTTTCTTTGGAAGATACATACATCCAAAAATTCCAAGCAAATTTGCTCTAATCCATTGTAATAATTTATTATTCATCATATTTTAACTTATTTCTTAATTGATGTTACGATATCATTAACTACAGGGCCAAAGATATCTTTGATATTCCAAATAATTGATTCAATAAGTACTTTAAGGAACCAACCAAATACAAAGAGTAGCAATACACAACCAATAAAACCAATAAACTCCATCATAACTTTTCTTAATTATTTTAATTTTTACATAATAAATATAAAATTTCTTTAAAGAATTTCAATTGAAATGAATCAAAATTATAAAAAAATACAAGGGCTACCTCTTTCAGCATTACAACCTATGATATTAGGAAAGAATATTGAAATGATAGCCACATGTGATCTATTTCCAAATTTTCATGTTAATGGAATAGTGTATAAAATTGAACAACCATCAAATATCTGTATCATATATGTAAAAGAAAAGAACAGAATAGTAAAAGTTGATGGTGGAATGAATGGTTTGTCATTTGTTTATCAATAGATTTTACCAATATCCACTATTCAATGTTCCATTCTCTCTTGCTCCTTTTACTTGTGCTTCTCTTATCTTTATATCCAATATATGCTTACCTAATGGTTTCAAGAATGGCTTAATTGTTTTTTGTACTGGATATTCTTTATCTTCTTTATTATAATAGCTAACCCATTGATTTTCTACATACGAATCATATAATGCATCTTCTTCTGGTTTCTTCAATTCTCCTGTTATGCTATTGACATTGTTCATCATGGAAAGAATGCCTTCCCAATAGCAAACATCAAGTACTTCTCCATCATGTTTTGGTGCTAGAAAATCAATATGAAGTGAAATATGTTTGAATAAAGTAATTTCTATATATGGATCTTCTTCATATTCAAGCATTCCATATTTGCTTTTCCATCCTAATCCAACTCCATATATTTCTAATATATTCATTGGATCTACACCATGATACTTTCTCTGCCAAAATCTAAATTTCATCTTTGGCTTTATGAAGTATTTTCTTCCATACTTCTCCCATATTTCTAATGGGTTTTCCCAATAGATTTTGAATAAATTATAAAACTTCCAATGCATGATTTTATCCAAATTATTTAGTTACTACCATTCATCATATTCATTATTATTTCTTTCTTTTCTGGAGTCATATTTTCTAATATCTTATCAGTTGCATCTTTCAAAGTCATCTTGACGGTTGATAGAGAAACACCTTCATTTTCTGCTAATTCTGATACTGACATACTGTAAGGCATACCAACACCATATCGTTTCTTCATCATCCTCTTTGCTGTAGGTGACAATGGTTCTAACAATTCATCTATAGCATTCCTCAAACTAGATATACGTTCTTCTTCATCTAACTTATTGTCTTCGATGATGAATTCATCATTAGCCATCTTGCTTATATCATTGTCATGATAACAATCATCTGTATAAGGATTGATTCCATCCAATCTTATTATATCAGCTAATTTTGTTCCTTTACCAGCATTAGGTACTCTTACAACTTGACCTTGTCTTGATATATCTACTAATATGCTTGCCCTAATCCATTGAAATGCAACAGAAGCAAACACCGCAGTCTTTACATTCTTATCAACCCAGGCATAGAATTCTGATGTATTGTTGAATCCATCAACAGGTAATTTGCTTAATGTTTCATCAAGAAGCTTATCATAAGTAAATCCTTCTTTTATTATGTTCTTAGCTTTTTCATAACATATAGGACTATCCTCATTGCATTCCAGCTTTATCTTTTGCTTGATAGAATTTCTCAAATTTGCTTTAGATGTATCAAATCTGTCGAATGCCGCTATCAATCCTTCATTACCAGCTTGAATCAAATCATCAAATGGCATTCCAAGATTCTGATAACGTTTAGCACAATTTACAACTAATTTAAGATTGTTCTTTAAGAATATATCTCTATTTTCATCACAGAATACTAAATCATCACATTCATTTTGTGGATGCTCTATATATTGCTTCTTTACTTCATTAAAGTATCTATCTATATTGTTGTCAAAGGTCTTATCAGTATACTGCTTTACTAAACTTGCTCTTGCTTTTTTCTTAGCAGCAAGATATAATGTAGTTGCATCTGTTTTAGAAATAAATGGAGCTACTCTCATAGCTTCATCTATATAAGTACAAATTATATCCTTTTCATGACAATCCCTTATAGCCCTAATTTCATCCTTCATCAATTGAGTCCAATCTGCAAGGAAATTATCTTCTTCTATACCTAACCAAGGACCAAATACAGGATATTTCTTTTTCAATGCTTTTACAAAGTCAACAATACGCTTTGTATTTGCTTTATTTATAGTTACTTTAATACGTGGCACTTTTTACTTTTTACATGTATTTTCCATACAATTAAAATAGTAAAAATACCACGTATTATTCAAATATACAAATGTTAAATATTATTAAAATTTAAGATAAAGCCTTTTTAATCTCATTTAGCTTTTCTTTATGTTCTTTTATAGTGTATTTTATTAATATTAACTTATTTATTTTATATATAAAATATGGTATAAACAAAATAAAATTTCATTTTATTGACTTAAAGTCAATCTAATTGGGTTCACTACAAACCTCATATTCGCTGGCTCTATTACTAGAGCATCACGCTTTACATTTGTTATATCTTATTTAACAGTAATAGCAATATGATAATTACCATCCTTTATTGTAGTAGTAAACATATAAGCTGATTCTACTGGTTTATTGAGGAAACAAATAGGAATCTTCTTCCATTCTGATTCAGAAATAATACCTCCTATATACTTTACTTCTACAATAGGTTCATCATACAACTCTTTAACCTTATATATCTGAACAGTACCTACACTATGACATTTTCCGTTCTGTTCTAACTCTTGAATATCATTCAACATTAACTGCAATGATGTACCAGAATCAAAATCTATAGAATAAAGAGCACACATAGTCTCTTCATCCAACTGTTGAAAATTTAAACTAATCATAGCATATTTTATTAATATTATATATTAACATCTAGAACCATAAACAAAACCTACCACTCTCATCTGATCACCAAACTTATCCTTAACTGATACATTTGAATGACCTTTCTCTTCAACATCGTCAACGATGACAACTTGATCTTGTGATACTCCAGTCATATCACAAACATATTCATTGACTTCATCAAGTGAATCAAAATTTATTGTTTGTCTAGTTGAATCAACATAAAGTGTATATGAATTAAATTTACTTTTCATTTCTCAATTTTGTTAGAATTTTTTCTAATGTATATAAATCTGAATTTTCAATATTATCAATAAACAAAGTATCTGTATTCAACATCAAACTCAATTCAGCAATATCTTTCTTCAGTTGCTTTTCTTTTCTGATTTTTTCTTTATATTCATCAAGAGCTTTAGTAATACGCTTGTAATACTCATCATTGCTTTCATACTTCTTTTTAATGATATTTACATTAACATCGTAAGAAGTATTGCAGTTATATGCTTTATATTCATGTTCATCAAACTTTACTTCTGTATCTGAACCATACTTTTCTATTGCTTCATCTATAATAGATTTCAAATCACCTAAAGTAGTATGTCCAAATGTAGAATCTGATGTTTTGAATCTCTCATCAGGAGTTCCAAACACTTCGCCTTTACAATTTCTATTGTCACAATCACATAAGTATTCATCCTTTTCTCTTGAATACTCTATCATTGGTACATTTTCTGGTAAGAATCCTCTATCCGGAACAACAAACCCTGGATATTCTCGTACAATATCCTTTACAAGATCATCCAGGGTTTTTGCATTCATTTCTTTTTCCATGAATATTCTATATTAAAGAGTTTCTACTGGATCAGAAGTATTGAATGTAAAATTGTCACTAATAAACTGATTATAATCAGACTTATTAATCTTATAATACTGAGGTGTTGTAGTATGTACATAATACTCACCATCTTTATCAGTTGTCTGAATACCAATTACGTAGTCATTTCTTACTATCAAACCACTAACAAATGTATAGAATTCTGAACGAGAAAGACACTTTTTAAGGTATTCATAATCATTTTTATTGATTTTGTAATACTGTGATGTTACTGTATGTACATAATATTCATCCTTATTAGATGGATTAGGCTGAATTCCTACAATATTTGAAAACTTAATAATCAACCCATTTGAAAGTACTGCAAACTGTGAATTACTTGACTGTGTCATAATTTTTATAATTTAATTTTATATTTGTATTTAATTTATATTTTAATTCTTTTAATCAAACAAACTTACTAGATAATCTTCAAGTTCACCATCAATATCCAAGCGACCACTTTGCCATGCTCTATCAACATCCATGCTGAACCATCCACCATCTACTGTTCTAGCAAACCAAATTAGATTCTTATCATAATCTTTAATTTCACAAGCAACAATATAATCAGTTGTCTTATTCCAAATCCAATTATGAGTTTTAGATTCACGTTCAAAAGCCTTCTTGACTTTATCAGGTGCATCATCATATACCATTACTTGCTTTACTCTTGCTTGATACATTCTGCTATATGAAATCTTACCATCATCAAAGAACATGCAAGTCTGATTTACCTTTGGGATTGGCTTTTCATTAAATTTCATCCGCTTGCTATTAATTGTTTTATTCATAATTTATATAATCATTTTAACATTATAAATATAGAAAAGTTTGATTAAAATTTAAACTATTTTATTATTTATTTCGTCTCCAATGGCAATCTTTCAGATAGTCAAAACATGACTGACCACCATCTTCTTTATCTTTATTGTATTCTGCTAATGTATCGACAATCTTTTCAATAGACTTGTCATTTACAGTATCAGATACTTCATATCCAAGAAGCCAATCTACTTCTTTCATGATATTGTACCATTCATCATCTGTTTGATATATAGGGGTAACAGACTTTGTTGTTGTATAAGGGAACTTGTCAAAACAAGCATAAACAAGACCTACCATCAACTTCGCAACATCAAACTCTTGATTTGTCAAAACATTAAATACAGGGTAATCTGACATTCTATTTACATACTTGCTTGCAAGCTTCATATATGTTTTAGTTCTGATATCTGCTTTCTTCTTATAAGAACGTTCAATCTCATCTTTCAATCCATCAATGTATGTGTCAATAGAATATTCAGACATCATGAATGTATAGTAGTCCTTTGAAATCTTTGGCATCTTAGGTCCACAAACTTTAATCTTAAGCTTATCAAGCAAATCCATATTGCTATCCATATATTCAAAATCATACTGGATAGGACAATACTTTCTTCCACCGACATTTATTACATTATTGAAGAATCTTGGCTTTGGAATCAAGTCATACATCATACTAGGATCTGATGTATCATTTACAATATACTTGCATCCATTCTTCTTCAATGAATAGATAATAGTAATATGATACTCTCTTGCAATCTTTGCAGCACACTCCCAGAAATAATGTACCTGGTTGAAGTAACTGTCTTCTTTGATAGGTTTACAGATAAGACACCTTACTTTACTGATATCTGAATATTTATCATCCAACCATTCATTCAACAATTTGTTTGTATGCTTTTCAGCTAATACATTCACACTACCCATGTACTCACCACAAGTTCCATGTTCCATATCTTTGTAGATGAAGATATCAATATCAAACACACTTGCACACTTTCTAAGTTCTTCAGTCATAATCTATCTATATTAATATTATTTTAATTCTGCTTACAAGTAAGAAGGTGACCAATTACATACATAATTAACCAAAGCCATGATATTTGAATATCCTACTTCTTCATTCTTACCATATACTTTATATACATGTTTCTTCATGATGCTTCCGCATTCATTAAGTACTTCCATCTTTCTCATTTCGCCAGAGAATTTGATACAATATTCAATATACATATCAAGATAGTGCTCACGAATTCTATCATCAATAAATCTATCCTTTCTACCACCAGGTACTAAACAACCTATTGGTAAGTCATCATAATAGAAATACTTCTTCTTATTGTTCTTGCAAAGACCTATAATGAATTTGTATAATGTACTAACATACATTCTTACAACCTTAGAAGTACCATTTGGAAATTCATTTTTCTGTACTTCATCTTCAATATCCGATGCAAATGTATAGAAGATAAGCTGTGCTTTTTCTCTACGCATCTTCTCTAATTCTTCTGTATAATTCTTTATAGTTTCATTGTAAGAATTCAAATGATGGAAATTGTACAAAACTCTATTTGATGGATAATTGCAATTGCTAGGTGCATCTGGGCCAAACTTATGAAGATAATTCTTTTGCAATGCTTCATGGTAAAGCTTTACCAACTGTGGAGCACTAGATGGCTTAGCTATATATGTAATAGCCTTATACCGACAAACACAAGTACAATTCAAACTCTTTGCAACTCTACAAACATTTTCCCAAATAGTAATATCATACTTATCTTTGTCATGATCCTCATAAACATAGTCAATAACAACAGTACGAATCTTATTATATTCATACTTCTTTCTACGGAGAATGAGTTCAGTAATAGTTACATCACCACTCTCTAACTTCTTTCTTGACAAACCAATGCAATGTTCATCACTCTTAAACTGGAAACCTACAACTGTAATCATAGCATATTTTATTAATATTAACTTATTTATTTTAACATCTAAAATATAGTATAAAACAAATAAATTTCAAATAAACTTCAACATTTCTAATATGTTCCTAACTTACAAAATGAAAGAATAGAATACTTAAGAATTGTGAAAGTGGATTCATAATCAACTCGTTCTTTTCCACAGATTCTATCAGCCCACATCATAAGTACTTTCTCATCTACAACATTTTTGAATTCAATAGGATGTTCTGGTGTACTTCTTGTATCTAATACTAAAGAATCAATGTTCTCTACTATCTTATCTGTCTGTATACACCTCTTTACAACTTTATAGCTTACTAGAAACTTCATAACTTATTTGTCTTAATATGGTCCTAATTTACAGAATGAAAGAATAGAACAATTCAATATTGTATATTCATATCCATCAATAAATCTTTCTGTACTGCAAATTTCAAAACTCCACTTATCTAATACATTTCTGTCAACAACATTATTATATTCAATATGATGCTTATCAGTACTATCTGTGTCTAATACTAAAGCATTAATATTTTCTACAACAATATCATTTATGTCATTACGTTTAGTTACCTTATAGCTTACTAGAAATTCCATATGCTCAATCTCTTTTCTTATAACGTTTAACCACTCTATATCTCTTACCATCTCTATATAAGAGCCAATCTCCGATATCAGAAATATCTTCAAATTCAGAAATGGTACCATATTCATCTTCAAATACAACAGTTTGCCATTTGCGACCAAACCAACCAGATGGTACAATCTCTTCAACTTGATAATAGACTTCATCTACCCATTTGAATGTACCATCATCTTGTTTCTTTCTCTTATGTTGACTTACTTCAACAATACGATACTTCAATTCAACACCTTGACTGAGTTCACCTAATGCCTCTGTTGTATCAACATCAACAATTCTCCTCTGTTCCATGCTTATATAGTTTATTCCAATAATTCTCAAGAATATCACACTGAATGTTGTGGCTGAATGTTTCATCAAAAATAAGCTTATGCTGAAAATCAATAGCAATAGCAAATGGATAATCGTGAAAATACATGCTTGGCATTTCTCTATTAGGATTTGAAGAAGTCAAATCTATAAAATCTGTTTCTGAATCAAAAAAAAATAAATCTTTTTCAGAAACACTAAATTCATTTTTAGCAAATTCAAGCTTACCTTGGTATGCTCCACCTATTATTAATACCATATTTCCTCCTTAAATAATTGCCAAAACTCCT
>CALESE010000209.1 GCA_937907205.1 uncultured Romboutsia sp.
CTTATTTTTTTGCATAAAAATCACCCCTCAAAGTAGTATTTTACAAGTCTTTTTTTACTTGTGTCTACTTTAAGGGGCTCAGTTCAAATATTAATTCTGTAACAGTTTTTTATTTTTATATTTTACTTTACTGTAAAATCTTTTACTATTTTAGCTGGATTACCTTCTGAATCATAAGTTTCAATAGTTATACGGTAATCACCACTAGATAATGTTACTCCCATTAGCTCTATACTTGCATAATTTGGTTTGTTAGATGGGAATGATACAGACATACCAATTTTACCTGGTAAGTTTGCTCCACTTAACGATTGTATCTTTATATTATTTTGCCCAAATGTAGTAGTTAAATCTTGGTTAAAAGTTAAATTTAAAAGTGTACCCATCCAGCCTTCATCTACTTCTATGCTTGTTATATCTAATGAACTTTTATCTTCTTCATCAGTATTACCTGTAAATTCTGGAATTTTATAATGGTCTACAAATCCATTTCGATAATTGCCGTCATAATCAACATATAAAACCCATAATCTAGAGTTTCTTGTTAGCTCATAACCTGATAAATCTATATCTAATTCATTATATCCTGAAGATAATTTTGCTTCTGTACTTTTTATTTTGCCATTAAATACATCTTCTGACATTGGTGTAGTTGAGTCACCTGCTATAACAGAATTGTTCCACTCATATATTCCATAGTATAATTTACCATGCTCGTCTGAATTAAATTTAAATTTCATTTTATTCTTTGCATAACGATCTATATTATTTCCACTTATTACTGGTGGATTAAAATGTGATCTAAACGAACCTTCAACAACACTTCCATCTGGCATATTTATTGAAACAGTATACTTATTATCCTTATGTCCATAATTATCTGGTACAATAATTGTATAAGTTTTCTTATCTGGACTTACAATGAATTTTGCTCCTTTAGTTGTAAGAGAAGATTCACTTGGACATATTATTTTAAAATCTCCTAATTTAAGATCTCCCTTAACCGGCTTATTGAATGTAAATACAAATTTATTAGCTTCAACTTCTGCTACATAATCTAATGTATAATCATTAGTTTCAGGTTTTTCCTCATAAGTTCCTAATATAAGAGGTCCATAAACAGGTGATATTCTTCCATCATAACCTTCCATAACATAGTATAAATCATACTCTTTATTTTCTTTTAATGATGATATTGATATCTCATTGTATCCAGTTTTTATAGGTACCTTATTTCCATTTTCCTTTATATCTTCTAAACTTATGTTGTTATTTGAACGTGAATTAGTTTTTTCTACAATCTTATAGTATAAATACCCACCTTCATCAACTCCATAAATATCAAAAGTAGCTGATGTTGGACTTATTCTATTTAAATCGACATTTGATGATGTAGGATGATTATAGCTATAATTAAATTCTTTGCTAATTATATTTCCATTTGGTAAAGTTATGTATAATTCATATATATTATCTTTGTAATATGAAGTATTTAGTATATATGTCTTATTATCTTTTGTCGTAACATCAAATATAGTCATTGAATTTCCACCTTGGCATATAATAGAAATATCTGATAATTTTAATGCTCTGCTTGTTTTTTCATTTAAAGTAAATTCAATTTTACCCTGTTGTTTTGGAGTTATTGTGCTTATCTCATATTTATCTTCTCTTCCAATAAATGTATTATTAGCATCTTCATTTATGACAATATTTTCTTTAGGAGTTTCAGTATAAACACCAACATTATCTCCATTGATTTCTACAACAGTCAATGTACCATTTCCCATTACCTTTGTAGAATCTCCATTGATAGTTGCTTTTTTTACTGTTATCCCTTCCTTAATATATACATTAGTATTTTTACCGTTTAAATTAACATTACCAATATTTCCGTTAACTCCAATATTTGTCCCACTTCCACTATCATTAATTTCATCTACACTTTGATTTATTGTTACATCAGCATAAGTTGAATTTTCATTTATAGTCATAGTTGTAGTATATACATCAAGAAGTAATGTTCCATTTAAAATATTTAAATTTGAAATTTTACTATCTCCATAGATAGATGCATTTCCATTAATATCTACATTTTTTACATCTTTAACATTTTCTAAGTGTAGAGTTGGTCCACTTATGTTTTTATTAATATTTGCTGATATATTACGATACCTTTTGATATCATTACTTTCTACTTTTACATATGGTACTTTTGAGTTATTAATATTTACTTGATATTGTACTCCATCTTCTAAAATTAATTTTTCTTGAACTTCTACATTGTCTAATATTACCTTTCCATTAGATACAGAAGAATCAATAAAAATATTTTTATATATTTTATTTGATAGTGTTACTACACCATCTACTAAATCATCTTTAGTTATAGTAATATCAGTAACTATAATTTCTGGTTTTTCTGGATTACTTGGTTCATCTGGAATAACTGGGTTACCTGGTTTATTTGGTTTCTCTGGAAGCTCTGGGTTAATTGGTTTATTTGGCTTCTCTGGAGCAACTGGATTGCTCGGTTCAGTTGGTTTCTCTGGAACAACCGGATTACTTGGTTTATTTGGTTTCTCTGGAACAACTGGATTACTTGGTTTATTTGGTTTCTCTGGAACAACTGGATTACTTGGTTTATTTGGTTTCTCCGAAACAACTGGATTACTTGGTTTACTTGTATTAGTTGAAGAACCTGAATTATTTTCGTTACTTGATACTCCTGATGTTGATGAACTTTTATCTCCAGTTTGCGTTTGATCAACTTCTTCATTATTACTTACAGATTCATTTGAATTTCCTGCATTGCTACTTGTGTTATTACCATTGACACTTATTGAATCATTTTGGTTAGATTCATTTTCATTAGAATTATTTTGAACTATTGTTTGATATTTATCGTCTAAAATAGTTCCATTATTTTCAGATTTATTTAAGAAATAAACTCCAGACGCTAAAACTACTGCAGATCCAATAGCAATAGTAATCTTATTTCTTTTATCCATAAATTCCCTCCTTTTTAATATTTATAAATCCTACAATATATTTGTTTTTTCAACTTAATTCTACATATTTTTTATCTAATATGTCAATAATATTTATATTTGTTTAATTCTTAAATTCTATCTTAATCCTTACCTCCAAAACAAAATAAACTAGATTAAATATTTTAAACTACTTCCTGTCAAATATAAAATGGAAGTAATAAAAAAATTTGCCACCAATTTTAAAATTTTGGTGGCAAATACTATTTTAAATTATATCAAAAATATTTTTAAATTTTCTATCGTTAACATTATATCTAATTTTTAAAATAACTTATCTTTCTCAAGTAAAAAATAACAAGAGCAGTAGAGATAGAAACAAAAGAAGATGCTAATAATACTTTTAAAACCATTTTATGATTTCCATTATTATTATTTTCTTCCTTTATAGGTTCTTTTTTAACAGTCCCTTCTTCAGAAATATCTTGTACTGTCTCCTTGTCTGTACTATTTAAACTATGAGAACTTACTATACTATTTTCCTGAATTGAATCTTCATGATTATTTATAAATGGTTGTTTATTAATAGGTTTTGTATTTGATGAAGTCAATTCAGTATTTACACTACTAGAAGGTCTGTTTTGAGAACCTACATTAATATTACCCGTATTATTTTCAATAGTTGCTTCATACTTCTTATTTACAATCGTCATTTTACCATTTACATAAACAATCTTATAATTTTCACTATTTGTTAAATTACTACCATTAATAATAATTTCATACTCACCAGTTGCATTTGTATTTTCTACATTAGTAGTCATTGTTGGATTTAAAGTAAATCTATCACCATCTACTAAGCCTTCTACTTTATAAGTAAATTCCGGCATTGGACTACCTTTGATAATATTTAATTTATCATCCGCTTTAATAGTTAATACTTTTTTATTTACCACTACTGGAACATATGATATTGCTTCATTATAATTTGCATCTCCAGATTTTTTTGCAGTTATTTTTACATTTCCTGCTTTGTGAATAGTGGCAGTATTTCCTGAAATACTAATAATACTAGGATCAGAACTTTCAAATATCACTGATCCACTTCCATTTCCACCTTTTGTATAAAGAGTAAATGGTTTATCACCATATATTTTTGAACCAATGGTCTCAATCTTAAAATTATCTTGAGTCTTCTTGCTAGTATCAACACTTATTTCTTGACTAAATGCTGAGTTATAGTTTTTATCTCCACTATATACTGCTTTTATATTATAAAATTTATTCGGCATACCTGTCCAAATATACGTTGCTACTCCATCTTTAATTGAAATAGATGTTGCACCTTCAATATCTGTTTCAACACCATCTGTTAAATTGACAAACCTTACCGTACCTGTGGCATTATCTCCATACCCAATTTTATCTATTGATGCAGATAAAACGACTTTACGAGATTCCATATCATCTAAAACCTTTGAAGTTAACGTTACTGTAGGATTAGCTTTACTTACTTTAACATTAACTTTACTTGTTGTAGATTTAATCGTTTCATAATTTTTCAATGTATGAGAATTTGGTTTAAATGTTACACTATAAGTATTGTTATCTACAGTAGGTACAATATCCTCATTATCCCACTTAAAACTTCCATATTGTGTACTGCCCCCAGTTAAAGTACTATCTGATAGCTTTTCTCCATAAGTCAGATTACTTGCAGTAGGGTAAGTAATAAGTGGAGCTGGTGCCTTTGCAATTTTAATATCATATGTTGCAGTTGCACTATTGTAATTTTCATCACCTAATTTTGTTGCCGTAATAGTTGCGGTACCTGCTCCTACAATAGTTGCTATATTTCCATTTATAGAAATTACGTCATTTGTGTCACACGAATATATAACTTTACCATTTCCACTACCACCAGTTGTTTCAAGTTCAAAACTTCCATCACCAAACTTTTTATCAGTAACTGGTTTAATGTAAAGTTTACTCTGCTCAGCCTTAGAAATATTTACACTTAATATATCACTGATAGAACTCTCATAATTTTTACCTATGCCATCAGTTGATGGAGAAAACTCAGCTACAATATTATGGTTACCTTCAATAGGATTTGCCCACAAGTAACTTGCCTCACCATTTGAGACATTAATATTGCTTGCAATTACCGTATCTCCAGACTTAAATGTAATTTTTCCATCTGGCTTTTCACCATTTACACCTGAAACATTAGCCGTAAATGTTACAGTATTTTTATTTTTATTATGCTGAGAATTATCACTAAGCTTAATTTTTGCTTGTGCTTTATTAATAGTAAATGTTTTTGTATGCTCATTTGGTAATTTATATTTGCTCGCTGATTTTCCACTTAAAACTGCTGTTGCAGTGTAAGTACCTGAATTTTTCTGCTCACCATTTACAGAAACTATAACATCATCACCATTTTCTATATTTGTTGCAGTAACTGTGGGTTTTTGTTCTTTTCCGTTATAGGTAAAATCTGTATTCCCCCATGCAAGGTCAAGAGTCTTTTTAGAGCTTTCTTGGTTTGGATTTAACTTTTCTTCCCATATTTCTTTACCTGATGATAAAACTTGTAAGTTCTCTACTACACTTCCTCTTCCATCAACATGTGTAGAAATTACTGGCTTTCCTCCTGAATTTCTAACCATATATCGTACCATTCCCTGACTTTTATCATCGTCTGAATCAGATAAATATACAGCACTTATTTGACCATTTAGGTCAAATTCTACACCCCAAAGGGTTACAACGTGTGATGTCCTTCCCATACTATAATCCATAAGAACCATATTTCCGTCTAGAAAAAGTTGCTTTAAATCGTTACCGAATGCATTATAATTCCAACTATAATTACGTCTTTGAGTCAACAAAGTTGTTCCAAATATATCGTAGAAAAATCCTCCTCTTGGATCTGGCCCCGATGTTAAAAGTTTTTCTCTATCAATATCTGAGTCATTTGTTCCTCCACCTGGTTTTGGATAATAACCATTTATAAATTGATCTTCCAATATATCTGACCAGTATCCTTCTTTTTTGTATGCATATTGTTTAAGAAACAGTTTGTATACTTCACTATCTTGCTGACTTTTGAATGAATCTCTAAGATTAGATAGTTCATTAGCTTTAGAATAATTTGGATTTTGTTCTAAATATTTATCAATATAATTTGAATTCTGTGCAAGCCACCAGTGAAGTGCATTTGAAGCCGCTGCTGCAAAGCATAAATTTAAGTCTGGTACTCTATTTTCAGTTTTATTAACATCATACCATCCTTTCCCTGCAATATAAGGTGCTTTATACTCAATATATGCAACTTCCCCATTTACATGGGTTACCTCTTTACGAAATTCACTATCTTCTCCTCCCATTTTAGGTGGATTTATACCTTTTGCCCAAACTATTGTTTTTAATTTTTTATCGTCCTCATTTGTATATTGAGTAACTATATTTCCATTTTTTGAAAGTTCTTCTTTTATATTATTTGAACTTTCATCATAAGATGTCGTTGCTTTTTGTACTTCTTTTAGATTTTTTATAGCGTATACATTTGATGTGTTAATTTGAAACATCATAGTAAATACCATAAAAGCCGAAATACATTTATATGTCATTTTTCTATTAATGTTACTCTCCTCCTTGTCTGATACTATATCTAAGTTGTATAAATATTACCCTTACAATTAAATAAAAGACAATTATATGATATTAAAAGATTGCATAATCCTATAAAAAATCAAACTCTAATTTTTATACTGTCTTAATATACTCTTTATTTTTTATATCACATTCTGACATTAAAAGTAAATAATTTTAAAAGTTTTTCCATTATATTCTATGATTTCTTGACATACTTTATTTAATTACATATTTTTTAGTGTGAGTATATATATTTTTGATTTGTAAGTAAATCCTTAATGATATGCTCCCTTTATGATAGACAGTTAAAATAAATTTAATATAGGACTCAGACCTTAGTTACTTAATTTTTTGTTATTTACACTGCCTACTTGACAGAGAGTAGTCCATAGCTTTAAATTCTTTTGTTATAGGCAAGTATTACAAAGAATTTCAATTTGTGTAACATACTCATCTTCACCTGAAATAGCAAATTCATTTAGCCCAGATTCAAAAGCATAACCAGTTAAAGTTACATTATTATCATTAGCAAATCTAAGCATCTTTTCATAAAGAATAGGTATCTTATTCCAGTCACCTATAGAAAACCCTCGCAGATATTTTCCGCCTGGCTTAATTTTAAGATTACTTTTATTTTTATCAATTCTTGTAAATACACCATCATATTCTTCAAACTTTTTATTTTTAATTTTTTCTAGTGAAATATAGCTTCCACAACTTTTTTTATAATTGCTAAACTTCCATGAAGCTTTTAAATGCTCCATAATAGCGTTTGAATTATTAAAAAAACTAGAAGTTGTTTCAAAAGTTAAATGAAGATTAGTCATAAGTAACTATTTCAATTTTTCCATCATATATTTCATCACATAAATCAATCATTTTAGATTTTTCTATTAAAATATTTTTTAATTGTTTTAGGCGTGCTATTGTTTGATTTATTTCACATATTTTTGACTTTGCTATTTTTTGAAAGTCTTCTCTATTAGGTTTTTTCATATATCTCTGTATTTCTTCAATTGACATACCTATTTCCCTTAAAGCTAAAATATTTTCAAGATCAATACTTTGCTCATAGGTATAATATCTATATCCGTTATCTCCTTTGTACTTTGGTGAAAAAACACCAACACTATCATAATAATGTAAAGTTCTTTTATTAATGTGGTTAAGCTTTGCAAATTCACCAGCTGTAAAGAATGCAAAATTATTTTTCATATTTTAAAACTCTCCTATTTACATTACAGTTACTGTATACTTTAGACTAATTGTAACACAGAAAAATAAAGTCAGAAAGGAAAAACAAATGAACAAAGAAAATATCTATACAAATCCAATTACTTTTAAAGGAATCATAGCTATTGTAATACCTACTATAGTTATGACACTTATTCAAGCATCTTATTCTATGATAGATGGTATGTTTATTTCTAATATTTTAGGTGATGTTGCATTATCAGCATTAACACTGATTTCGCCTTATTTATAAATCCAAGCTTTATAACAAAGATCTATGAATTAAAAAATATTTAGAGTTTTCTATGGATATGGTAGATAAATACTTTAATAGATAATATTACTATGAAGGAATATGAAAATCTTTGTTTAAATTAGCAATAGACTATTTAAAATCAGTAGTAATGGAGAGATCTTATTTTTATTATTGAAAGTATATGTAAATATGGGTTTTATTAGCATCAAATAATATTTTTTATAATAAGTTGTCTAGTAAGAGAAACTTATCTTGTTTTTAATTTAATCATTTTGGGTATAATAAAATAACTTATTTTAAAATTTTAAATTGAAAGAGGATATTTTTATATGATAAGCATAATCGGATTAATTTTATCATTATCTTTGATAATATTTTTAGCCTACAAAGGGTATTCAACTATTATTACAGCTCCAATAGTTGCCTTACTTACGGTATTATTAATAGGTGGAGATTCTAATAAACAGTTAATGGTTCATTATACTGAAGTATATATGGGTGGATTTGCAAATTTCGTAAAGAACTACTTCCCTATTTTCTTAACAGGTGCAATCTTTGCTAAATTAATGGAAGAAGCTCTTTATGCTAAATCCATAGCAAATTTCATTACTAAAAATTTAGGTAAAAATAAAACTATATTAGCAGTAGTACTTGCTGGTGCACTTCTTACATATGGAGGGGTTTCTTTATTTACAGTCGCCTTCGTATTATATCCTATTGCCAATGTTTTGTTTAAGGAATCTAATATTCCAAAGAGATTAATTCCAGGAACTATTGCCCTAGGATCATTTACCTTTACAATGACAGCTCTTCCAGGTACTCCAGAAATACAAAATGTCATTCCTATGAGATACTTTGGTACAGATACTTTTGCTGCTCCTTTTATAGGAATTATAGCTAGTGTATTAATGCTAGTACTTGGTATGGTTTGGCTTACATATCGAGTTAGAAAAGCACATGAAAATCTAGAAGGGTATGGAAATCATTATATTGAGGATAAATTTAATGAAGATAATAATATTCCAAATATATTTTTAGCAGTAACACCTATATTAATTATATTTTTAAGTAATTTATTCTTTTCAAAAATATTTTACCAATTAATCGATGGCTCTTATTTGAGTAAATATAACTTATCACTAGATAATGTGTCTGGCACATGGAGTGTAATTATATCTATAGTTATATCTACATTATTTATAATAATAACTAACTTTAGAAAAATTTCTAACTTAAATAAAGTTCTTAATGAAGGTATATCAAATTCCTTTTTACCACTGCTTAGTTCTAGTGCTATTGTTGGGTATGGAAGTGTTATAAAATCATTACCTGTATTTGTTGCTTTGCAATCAATGATATTAAATGTATCATCCAATCCAATAATTTCAGAAGCTTTATCAGTAAACATAATTTGTGGTATTACAGCATCTGCTTCTGGTGGACTTACTATAACACTAGATGCTCTATCATCTACATTTATAGCAATGAGTCAAGCCCTTAATATTTCTCCTGAAATAATGCATAGAATAGCTTCTTTAGCTTCTGGTGGACTTGATACCTTACCTCATAATGGGGCAGTAATAACAACACTTGCTATTTGTAGCCTTACTCATAAGGATTCCTATAAAGATATTTTTATTACCTCTGTTGTTATACCTATATTAGTGACTGCATTAGTCGTTATTACTACATCTATATTATATACTTAAAATTAATGGTATAAAAATAACCACACTTTAGAATTTTCAATATATTAAATCCTTGGGTGTGGTTATATATTTATCATAATTTATATAAAAATTATCTATTTTGTAAATCACGCATTTTTTCTTATGGATAATAACATTATCACTAGAATATTTTCAGTATATCACAATAGAGTTATACTTTACTTGTGATACGGTTCTCCGTTACACATCTAAAGTAGCTTGTTTCTATCTTATTTCTTCTTTATTATCCAAAACAGATATAAATATCTACTCCAAATGTATTACCTGCATTAATTATTATATCTTTTATTTAATATTAATTATTAGTAAATACACTTGTCAACTTTATATCCATATTATCAATTGAAATACTATGGCTACTTACTTTTTTCATGTATCTCTTTATTGAGTTATAGTATTTTACAACATATTTATATTTTTCATTTGTTAAAGATTTTGGATGTGTTCATATTACTATATCAAACTAATTTGTAATATTATTTTTTTAACTAATATTTTTATCAAAATCTCTATTTATTGAATCTATAAATTTATCTCGTCCATCTACTTAATCAAATGTATAAATAGACTTGAACTCAATTATATCTTTTATATTACCATTTTCTAATATTGCTAAATCAATTCTAGATTTTATACCTTTAAAACTATATTATCTTGCAACTATTGAGTTTTTTAACTCTAAATGTGGTTTATATGCTATTATATCTCTTAATACTAATTAATATATTGTTATTTTTGACACAATTAAATTTAATAAGTGTTTTCTTTGTTATCTTATACTAGTTTATTTAAGTACCTACCCAAACTTTTTCACTACTTACTAAATTTATTTCATCTAGTTTTGGTTTTTACTTACTAGACTTATCTTTATTAATGTTATCTATTGTATTCCTTAGTTTTATATATATATTCCATGTAATATTTAGTATTGATATCTATATTACCTACTAATTCATCATGATTAAGTACAAATTCTTTATCAATTTCTACTTGTGCAATAATAGTAAAGTATATGCTATCAATTATATCTAATATGCTTTCAGAATTATTTATATTAAATGCTTCATAATAGTATTTAATTGAGTATATATAATTTTTATTTAGGTATTCTAAATATCCAGCCTTTAATAAAATGCTATAGTTTGAATTATCTTTTTTTAAAACTTCTTTTACTAATTTAAATGCACTATATATATCATTTTTTTCTAACATTAGTTCTATTTCTATATCTTTTAACTCTATATCATCACCAAATATTTCTTTATATGATTCTATAAATTTATTAGCTTGTTCAAAATCTTTATTTGATATAAAAGATAGTATTAAATTTTTTAACTTTAACTTTTCTTTATTATATTCAAATAAAGTTTTGTATTTTAATAATATAATTTCAATTTTTTCAACTACATTTTTAGTTTCAAATTTTTCAACTGATTTCTTGCAATTCTCCTGACTAGGTAATATTTTTTTTCCTATATAAATATCATTTAAAATTTTATATAATTGTGTATAATTACACTTTTCAAATATCCATCCATTCTCATCGTTATTTATAATATCTGTAACACCTGAGCAATCTGTTGCTATTACAGGTATTCCTCTTCCTAGTGATTGTATTAAAACCATTGGACAGCCTTCATAGTCTGATGATAATATTAGTACAGTAGCTAATTCAACCTTTTCCCATGGTTTATCAACCCATCCTAACCAATTTATATTTTTATCAATATTTAGTTCAACAGCTAAATTTTCTAAATATGTTCTATCTGGACCATCCCCAATTATATCTAACTCATACTCAAAATCATCTTCTATTAAGCTCAATGCTTTAAATATTATATCTAATCTTTTTTGATGATTTGATAATCTACCAATATATATATATTTCATTTTCTTCTTACTTTGATTTATAAATTCATACGAAGATACATTATCAGGATTTCCAATATAATAAATTTCTGAGTCTTTATTTGCATAATTAGAAATTTTTTCTCCTATATATCTCGATATTGCCAAATGAGCATCACTATACTGTAATAACCATTCATTTCCAAAAATTTCTGGTATACAGTGAAGCCAAGATATTATTGGGACTTTATCTTCTCCTAGAAATTCTATTGCTTTACTACAAATATAGCTTAATCCTGGAGAATGTGTAGCTATTATAACATCTGGTTTTTTAGTTTCCAGTATTTTTTTACGATATCCCATAGCCAAAGTTTCTATATTATCTTCATTTATATTATTAGAACCATAATAATCTGTATATGGAAGTGTCTTAGTCCATTCTTCATGTATTGGCTTATATGGTTGAAAAATACGTACTTCATGTCCTTTGTTAGTTAATTCATTACTAACCGTTGTTAATACATCTTCTAATCCGCCTCTTCCTTGTATCCAATCAATAACTATATCTATTATCATTATTTTATCCTCTCATTTGTTAATTTTCCAGTGTTATCTATATAATAGCTAACTATTTATTTTTATAAGTTTAATAATTTATATTTAAATATAGTTTATACAATTAAACATAATTATTACTAAACATGCTCCGTTACTTGTGATACGGTTCTCCGTTACACCTCCAAAGGAGCTCGCTTTTTAATCATGTATATACTTACTATATTTTTCTTTAGATTTTTCAAAATCTTCATCTTTATTAAATGATAAATCTATCCATTCATCATTGCACAAATGGTAAACATACTTATTTTTCTTATGAACTATATAGTAATCTGCCATTCCTTTAAAATTATTAACTAACTCGTCCTCAATCAATTCTCTTATTAACCTTTTATATTTTATATCTTTAACTTTACAATCAATATAAAAGTTATATACATTTTTAATCCCTACATCATTAGTTTTTTCTAAGTCTGTAGATATACAATTTAATTTTTTTAGTAAATTTTTACTACGTATGTATGGATTTATCCTTATATGTTTTTGAGTGTAGGTAGGTTCATCGTACAAATATTTACAATCATATTTACCATTTTCACTTTGTGTAATTTCCCATTGAAAATAGTCATATTTATTTATTACAAATAATATATCATTTTCATCCTCAAATAAGTCATTAAAAACATCTAATGCTCTCGAATATACTAAATCTAAAATTCTATTATCTTCTGAAATTAATCCGTCAATGTCTTTTTTTAAATCTAAAGGTATAGTATTTTTATTAACACTACAAAAAGGTTGATGTAGCTTCAAATTTATATATGAATTGCTTATGTAATTTTTTAATTCGCTCATATATTCTATTTCCTTTCTAGTACTATTCTTGCTTTTATTTCATTATATTACAAATTTTAAACAAGTACAATTAAGCATAGAAACATGAAAAAAGGAAGGGTCTTCATCTTCTTCAGAAGACCCTTCCTTCACTAAGTATCTTATTACATCTTCATTAATTTGTAGCTCTATAGTATCTATTGACCTCGACTTATCTATTGTAACTTTGGACACAAGTAAATTCAACAACTGCTTTCTTTGTTGTCTTGTACTACTCTCCTTGAATACCTCTCCGAACTTCTTCATCACTTGGCTTACTAATTCAAAAGGAATTGGCTGTCCTTCTGCTATCATTACCTCTCTTTGAATCTCATCTAATCTAAACTTTAAACATTCTATTTCTTCATTCAGCTTATTTACTCTTTCAGACAATTCATTTTTAGTTAGTATGCCATCTTCAAATAGCTCTATACTTGTATTCTTTTTATTTTTTAATTTATCTATTTCCTTATTTACTTTATTTATTTCATCTAACTTTGGTTTTATAGTAATCGAACTTAAAAAAGTTGGTAAATAGATTCTTCAAGATTATTGT
>CALESE010000210.1 GCA_937907205.1 uncultured Romboutsia sp.
TTGCATGGTCAAAAAATTATTTTATCCCTTGATACTCAGTTTCATTATCGGAGCCAAAATCAATATAGATTTTGGCTTTCACCTATGTTACTAAGATATATATTCAGAAGTAATCACATAACTGATGCCATTTGACTTGCTTATCTTAAACCGGACTTGCAAATCTACTAATTTTATTTATTGATTTCATCATAAGTCTGCTTAGGTCCTTGTGGAAGATAAATCTTCAATGCACTAACTTCCTTTACAGTCTTAGTTTTCCACATGTCAAACTTATTTCGAATACTTTCCATTGTATCAGCATATTTTGCATATGCATCATCAAACTTCTGAGCCTTAGCAAGCTTATCTTCTGTAATAGCATCTACAATTTCTTGCTTCATCTTATTGAATTCTGCTTCCTTGTGTCTAAGTTCAGTAGACAACCAATTATATTCTGCATTTACGTCAGATATTGACATAGATGGTTCATAAGAATAAATGATTGCATCACGACCAGAACCTTCTACCTTGTTTGGATTCTGTACAGCATTATTCATATGCGCTTTAGCTTCATAAAAAGCACCCTTAGGATGAATGAACTTACCAACAAGAGAACAATAAGATTCATAAACATAGTACTTATTTCTCTTAGCAACATCCCATGTACCAATTACATCAGATTCAGTAATAGGAAATTCCTTACCTGGAGCATTTGGAAGTTCAATATTCTGGTCCTTAGCCCACTTGTCAATACTAAGTGACTGAACATACTCAAGAATCTCTGTCTTTGCTTTGATTGCTTCATGAATCCAAGCACTCATAGCATTCAGATTTGCAATCTTTGCAATGGTCTTATGCATAGATTCAAAAGAATCATCTGCCTTCATACCATTTGTAATTACTTTAGAGTTTCCTCCATAAAGTAATGACATTGTGGCATTGACAAAATTAATATTGTCAAGAATTGCCTGTTCTGACTTCAACAATTCTTTACCTTTATTGGAAACATGATTAGCAGAAGTAGATGTAATACCTTTCTCTGCAAAAAATACTTTGTACTTACTAAATTTCTTGTCTAAAATTTCCATAGTCTTCTTTCAAGTTTAGTGGACCATGTGAGATTCGAACTCACGTCCAACCGAAGTTATCGATTGTCAAATCCGTAATGGCCCAAGTTATATTTGTTAACTTTAGTTCTTGAACAGAACTGAAAGTGATGTTCATTATTTATATTAGTAATATTAATATAGAACAATCTAAATCAAAAATTCATCATTTGTTATGATAATATTTGGTTTATTTTCTTCATTTTTCTCTTCTATTTTTTCTTGTTTATCAAAAAATTCATCCACTTCTTCAATTTTCTTACTTTGACAATCAATAGTATATGCTTTATTGAAGTTAGGATCATTCTCATTTATTGTAATAGTAGCTTTCTCTATTTCCTCATTTGATAATGTTGTCTTATCATAAAATACTAATGAAAGAGAATTACATACACATTTCATAATAGTATTCTCATATCCAATTCCAGATCTTCCATTAGAATATCCTTCATTAAGAGTCAATCTAGAAATGAATGTTCCAAGACTTACATTGTTGATAGTAAAATATTGTTTAGATAATTTCGTTATACTTTCAAAGCTTTTATCTCCAATAATATCCATCAACTCAGTATTCCATGTATTTCGATCTGATGTATAAGCAAATATGTTAAATTTATATGGATAGAAAGCTAAATTGCATTTTCTTGGATACAACTTCATAGCAGCTGCAGACATATTTGTATCAAATGAATAACTTTGTCTCATTTTCAGTTCTCCATTTTCACAGTATACTGCCTTCATGAAATTGTTTTCTGCTAGTATCTTATAATACTTTTCATTCAATACAATTTCTAGGTCTTCTATATATGAATTATTCAATGTATATTGAGTAGATGCACCATAGCAAATATCATTCACCCTTTCATTAAATATTTGTTCTGGTACTTTACGGAGAATACATGGTATGAAGAATGACTTACTTGTATCTATTGCTTTTACTTCCATGATTACAGTTATCCAACGTTGGAATATTCTATAATCATTATTTGTAAAAGCATAAGCAGATAAAAATTTGTCATTATCTATAATAGATTCAGGTGGAAATCTAGAATTCTCTTGTAATCTTTCTATACCCTTATCTATGTAATATAAAACCTTACTATCTTCCATTATTCTATCCTTTCTCTTTTAAATGTTCAATTGCTTTCTTTGTTTCTTTATCAAGTGTTTTAGGGAATACTGGGTTGACAATCATTGTATAATCATGCCCATCAATACCCTTTCCCTTTATTCTAAGTTTCTTACCTACTTCAGAACATTCTGGAAGATTTATTCTCATCTTCTGATTACCAGGTAAATTGATTTCAATCTTACTACCAAGCATTACATCCTTCCAATCAATATCTTCTTTACCCTCTACATTGCCATAATCATCAATATGGTATTTATTATGGTCATAAGTATGTTGTACGGTAATATAGAGTTCACCATTTGTTCCATTTACAGATTTAGATTCAGAACCAAGTGGACCAACATCAATTCTGATACCGTCTTTCAAAAGATATTCCAATGGAATTCTTGACAAGTCAATTTCTTCATTTACCAACTTACCAATAAAACCAGTACCAGAACAAGCTGCACACTTATGTTCTACTGTCTTACCTTTACCATTACAATAAGGGCATGGATGACTAGATTGGAAGAACATGTTTCCTTGTCGTCTAGATTCAGTTACCATACCAGTACCATTACAGTGTGAACAAACTTTAACCCCAGTACCACCTTCACCATTGCAAACATTACATCTGAAATCCTTCAAATATGCTACTGACTTGATACCTCTAAAATAGAAATCAGAAATATCAATGTTCAATTTTCCTTCACAATTCTTGCCTCTCAAATCTTGATAATCTTCAGTATGCCAAGATGGTCCATTTGACCTATCATGTCCAAAGAAATCGGCAAATGGATTGAATCCACTACCAAAACCAGGATTGTCATATTCTTGTTTCTTCTGTGGATCTGATAAAGTCTCATAAGCTTCATTAGCTGATTTTACAATCTCTTCAGCTTCTTTCTTTTCCTTATCAGATTTGTTACCCATTCTATCTGGATGGTATTTAAGCATTATTTTCTTATATGCTCTTTTAATATCATCTTCTGATGCATCCCTAGATACACCTAAAATATCATAGTAATCTTTCATGTTATTTGTTATCTTCTATATCTGTATAATTTGGAATCTTTGAATCTATATTAAGTTCAATATCAGAATTATTGTCATTCCATGCATCTATAATATGCTGCCAATTTGTTTCATTTCTTCCTTTATATTTTGACATCAAGAAATCAACTAATTCTTTTAATTGCTTTCTATTTAAATTGTCTTGCTTACCAGGATGATGAAAATATTTTGGTTGTGTCAAATCAATACATGTATGAAATTCTGTGCCAGATCTTCCACCTTTCTTATAATCTCTTATATGAAAATGTGGTACCTTACCAGGATCATCTGTCATTACGTAGATTTCATAAGGACAAGGAGTAGATTTAGTAAGAAATCCAATTCTTGCCATTTCATCTATTTGATAAACATCTGCATATTCACTTAGACTTTTCATATATATAAAATATTATTTGACATGTTAAATATAGAAAATGGTCGATTAAATTTCATTAATTCAACCGACCATTCAAATTGTTATTGATGTAAATCATTATGCATCTTCAACCACTGCATCTTCTACTTTTACATTATCTAATTTTTCTTCTTTCTTATCATTAACAGTCTCTGTTGCAGTCTTCTTTTCTGCATTTCCTTCCTGTGTCTCTGTCTTATTAGTACCATCTTGGCTCTTTTGCTTATCGGCATAGAATTTCTCAACTATTGGGTTCCAAACTTCTTCTAACTCTTTCTTAGCTTCCATGATCTTATTATGGTCTTTGTCCTTTAATACAACAACTGATTCCAATGCATCAAGTTTCTCCTGTGCTTTAGCTCTATCTTCATCTGATGTAGCCTTAATAAAATCTTCATTGACAATCATCTCCTTTGTGTTGAACATGTAACGTTCTGCATCATTGATGTCATTGGTTTCTTGTGTCTTCTTTTCATCAGCTTCCTTGAACTTCTCAGCATCTTCCTTGATTGCTTTAATTTCCTCATCAGTAAGTGTGTTGTTACTGATTGTAATGTGCTGTTCTTTATTAGTACCAAGATCTTTAGCAGTAACAGTAACAATACCATTCGCATCAATATCAAAGC
>CALESE010000211.1 GCA_937907205.1 uncultured Romboutsia sp.
TAGTATTTTACAAGTCTTTTTTACTTGTGTCTACTTTAAGGGGCTCAGTTCATAACATATGATGTCTATTTTTTATTTATAGTGATTATATAAGGTTCATAGTCACTATTGGTTTTATTAACATATAATCTTTATCTAATTTTTTATCTAACTTTAATTTTACTATTTGCTTTGCTCTTGGTGCTGAGTCTATTGGATTACCATCCTCATCATACATTTCTTCTATTTTAGAATACATTGTTTCTATATGAGGTCCTATGATTTCTATATCATCTCCAACCCACATTTTATTTCTTTGTTCTACTATATGAAGACCTGTTTCTTCTTCATATCCTCTAACTATACCTATGAAATCATAATTTCTAATATAGGAAGCTGACTCATAATTGTGTGCATTAGAATCAGGTCTATCAAAATAAAATCCTGTACTATAATCTCTATGGCTTCCTTTCTTAAGTTCTTCTAGCCACATTGGATTAAACTTCCAGTTTTCTGGATCTTCATAATATGCATCAATTGCCATTCTATATGCTCTAACTGTTGTTGCTACATAATATGCCGTTTTCATTCTTCCTTCTATTTTTAAGCTTGTTATACCACTCTCAAATATCTGTGGAATATATTCTATCATGCATAAATCTTTTGAGTTAAAGAAAAACTCAGGATCTACACCTTCAACAACTGGTTCATATTCTCTAGAATTTTTTTCTTCAACTAGTGTATACTTCCATCTGCAAGATTGAGCACAAGAACCTCTATTAGCATCTCTTCCTGTTGTGTAGTTACTTATTACACATTTTCCTGAATATGACATACACATAGCTCCATGTATAAATGATTCTATATCCATATCTTTAGGTGAGTTATCACTTATCTCTTTTATTTCTTTAAATGATAATTCTCTAGCAGTAACTATTCTTTTAGCTCCTAGATTATACCAAAAATTAGCTGCATCTGAATTTGTTGTACTAGCTTGTGTACTTATGTGAATTTCCATATCTGGAACTATTTGTTGAACCATTGAAAATATTCCAGGATCACTTACTATAACTGCATCAACACCTATTTCTTGAAGATCTAATAAATATTCTTCTATTTGAAGAAACTCATCATTTCTAGGAATTATATTCATTGTAACAAATACTTGCTTTCCACGCTCATGTGCAAATTTAACACCTTCTGCCATTTCCTCTTTAGTAAAGTTCTTAGCGGCAGATCTCATACCAAATATTTCTCCACCTATATAAACAGCATCCGCTCCATAAGTGAAAGCTATCTTTAATCTCTCTAAATCACCTGCTGGTGCTAGTAATTCTACTTTTCTCATTTTGTCTCCTTTATGTTAAATAGTTTTACTGTCTTATTTTATTAATATATAAATTTATATTTACCCAAATAGAAATATATAAAACTTATTTATTATACTTTAATAATTAATTATAACATATAGTACCAAATTAATTTTTATGATTTGAGTTTGTTTAAAAGTACTTTAAATTTGTTTTGTTTTTTTATAAATCCAGCTTCATTACTTGTCATTACCTTACTTGATAAACAAAGAGGACATATAATTTCGTCTTTTTCATAGTTGATAGTAAATATTTTTCCGCATACAGCACATTTAAATTTACAAATTGTTTTAACTATATCTTCAAGATCTATTTCTTTTTCATCTTTTATTATAATAGATATCCCTTCAGTTAATGCTTTTGCTATTTTCTTATCTACAGAATATATAATATTTTTAAACTCTTTAGTTGTCAAATTCATTTCTTTTGCACACTTTTTTTCATTTATATTTTTTATATTTTTAAGTTTTAATACTTTTAGTTCTTCTGGGCTTATTTCTATAACTTTTTCACTATTTATTATATCTTCATTAAACTCGGTTGAAACAAAATAATTTATTACTTTTGTTTCCATAAGATTTCCTCCCTATTAACTAGCTTTATAATATAAATATATGTTTAAACAAGTATCTAATTGAACTAAAAATACCATTACTTGAGGTCGTTTCATTAATTTTATTAGTTTCTATTTTTTCAATAATTCGCTTTTAGCTATTTATACTCTTTATTCTAAACCTTATCTAAATACTCTTTGTACCCTTCTTCTATCATTTTATGTTTAGGTATAAATTTTAATGATGCTGAGTTTATACAGTATCTAATTCCTCCTAATTCTATTGGTCCATCATCAAATACATGTCCTAAATGAGAGTCAGCTTCTGTGCTTCTTACTTCTACTCTTATCATACCGTGAGAAAAATCAAAGTCTTCTTTTATTGAAGATTTATCTATTGGTTTTGAAAAGCTTGGCCACCCACATCCTGAATCAAATTTGTCTTTAGATGAAAATAAAACTTCTCCACTTACAATATCTACATATATTCCATCTTCTTTATTATCATAGTATTCATTATTAAATGCTGGTTCTGTTTTATCATTTTGTGTAACTTCATATTGTAATGGAGTTAATCTGTTTTTAAGCTCTTTTTTATCATATTTGTTGTTCCAAGTATTTTTTATAAAATCTTTTCTTCCAGAACCTTTATAGTACATATTATAATGGATAGGATTTTTTTTATAATAATATTGATGATAATCCTCAGCTTTATAAAATGTTGTTGCAGGAATAATTTCTGTTACTATTTTTTTATCAAATTTATTACTATTTTCTAAATCCTTTTTAGATTTTTCAGCAATTTCTTTTTGATTTTCATCATGGTAAAATATTGCTGTCTTATATTTATGTCCCCTATCATTAAATTGACCACCTATATCAGTTGGGTCTATTTGTTTCCAAAATATATCCAAAAGCTCATTGTAACTAATTATATTATCATCATATGTAATTTGAACTGCTTCTATATGTCCAGTTGTATCACTACACACTTGTTCATATGTAGGATTTTTTACATGGCCACCTATATATCCAGATACTACTTTTGATACACCATCATATTGATCAAATGGCTTTACCATACACCAAAAGCATCCTCCAGAGAATGTTGCAACTTTTTTCATATTATCAACTCCTTTAAGAAATTTATGTTTTATTTATTCCCTAAATTATTAAATACTAATCTACTATAAATTAACAAGTTTTTTCGAATAAATAGAATATAATCTTATTACTTTAAATTGTTATTATTTATAAGATTTTTTGTTAATTTATGTTATAATTAGACTATAATTTAATAATAAAGGATGGTTTTACTTATGAAAAAAAGTTTTAAAAAAATAATTAGTATTGCATTGTCAATAACTGTACTATCTTTTACTGGATGTTCTTCTAAAAAAGAAATTACTAATGAAGAAAGAATACCTCCTAAAGAACTTCCTATTGCTACAATTGAAGTAGATGGATATGGTACTATAGAAGCTGAACTTTATCCTCATATTGCCCCTAATACAGTAAATAACTTTATATCTTTAGCAAATAGTGGATTTTATGATGGACTTACATTCCATAGAATAGTTAATAATTTTGTTATCCAAGGTGGGGATCCTGAAGGTACTGGTATGGGTGGTCCTGGTTATAGTATTTTAGGTGAGTTTAATAGTAATAACTTTAAAAATGACTTAAAACATACAGAAGGTGTTTTATCTATGGCTAGAAGTCAAAATAAAGATAGTGCTGGAAGTCAATTCTTTATAGTTACTGGAGAAGCATCTAACTTAGATGGAGATTACGCAGGGTTTGGTAAAGTCATAAAAGGTATGGATATTGTAAAAAAAATAGAAAATGTTGATGTTGGAATTAATGATAATCCTATGGAAAAAATCGTTATAAAATCAATAAAAGTAGATACTAAAGGTATTAATTACGATGAACCTCAAAAAATAAAATTATAAAAAAATAGTAGAATAACATTCTACTATTTTTTTATAAAACTACTTAGCCATATTTTAGTGCTCTTATCTGCAAAGCTAGCTTCTATAGAATTTATATATATTTTATTATAATCATCTAAACTAATTTTAAATTCATTTGATATTAAACTTATTTCATTAGTTAAGTTTATATTTGATACTGTCCTATTATCTGTATTAATACATACTTTTATATTATCTTTATAAAAATCATAGAATGGATAATTATAAAAATAATCAATTGCTTTTGTTTGAACATTACTTGTAGGACACATTTCTAATGTAATTTTCTTTTCTTTTACTAAATCATAGGCTTCTTTCATATCTTTTATTCTTACACCATGGCCTATTCTAGTTGCACCTAGAATATTTATAGCATCTATAACATTTTGAGCACTTGCCGCTTCTCCTGCATGTATTGTTATTTCATATCCTAATTCTTTTGCCAAATCAGTAATTTCTTTATATTCATAAGCAAAACCTTCATACTCAGGTCCACATAAATCTATGGCTACTACACCATTATTCAAAAACTTATTTCCTTCTTTTACGACTTCTAATCCTGATTTTATGCTCATATTTCTCATACATCCTAATATAAGATTTCCTCTTATATCATATATTTCTTCAGCTTTTTTTACACCTTTTAACACACTTTTTATTACTTGGTCAAAACTAAGTCCACCTTTTGTATGTAGTTGTGGTGCAAATCTAATTTCTATATATTTAATATTTTCACTAGCAGCATCTTCTAATAATTCAAATGCTATCTTTTCCAAAGAATAGCTACTTTGCATTATTTTATTTGGTAATTCAAATTTCTTTAAATACTCATTAAGAGATGTACAATCTTTTGGAACTTCAATAAATTTTTTTACTATTTCTTCCTTAAAAGAAGGTATTTCTATATTTTCTTTTTTTGCTATATCTATAATTGTACTAACTCTAACACTACCATCTAAATGGCAATGTAGTTCTATTTTTGGTAAATTAATCATACTATATTCCTCTTTTTCTATATATTATTTTTTTGTATAAAAAAATTCCCAACTACAAAGAAATACTGCACACTAAAATACAATATTTCTTCGTAATCAAGAATTATCGGCTCTTGGTAGAAACCCCTAATCCGTATTATTAGGGTTATACGAAAATTTTATTTTTATAAATTTTACACCCTTTTATTTTTATTGTCAATAATAAATAATATTTTTATAAAATATTATTTATTAAGATATCATAGAGGATTTTTATATGAAAAGCAATGAACAAAGATCTTTTTCTTTTTTTATCTAAATATATCTACTAGGAAATAATATAAATTATAAAACTAACTTTTTAAATGAAAGTTAGTTTTATAATTTATATTATTTTTATAAAAATATTTCTAATTTTAACTTTCCCTATTCATATACAGAATATTTATATTATTTATACATATAGCTTTTTCAATATATTTATGTTTTTTTTAATAAAAATGTCAGTTTTATGTCAGTTTGAGTTCTATTTTTAAACTTATTGACATTTTATCCACAAACTTATTAACAGAATTATCTACAGAAGGCAACTATTATAATTTAGTTGTCTTCTATCTATTAAAGGAGATAGCTATGAGTAAATTTAAAAATAAAACACAATTTAAAATGGGCCTTGGATTTGATGATCCTTGGACAAAGGTTCCAAATGTAATTTTAGATGAAAAAGATATTAGTGCTAAAGCATTAGGTATATATGTTAAGATAATAAGATTTCAAAATTCAAGTGAACATAAAATATATATAGGATCACTCGCTAATGAATTAAAAGAAGGAATAACTGCAATTAGAAGTGCCATTCACGAGCTAATAAATCTTGGTTATATTGAAAGAGAAATAGTTCGTAACGAAAAGGGTCACGTAAACGGATATTGTTACGTTGTTCATGCTTTTCCAGTTCGTGAAGATATTGAAAATACTTCGAATGAACCATCATGCGAAAACCCTATAACGGATAAACCGATTTCGGATGGTACGACGCTTAAAAGAAAATATAATAAAAAGAAAATAAATAAAAAAGAAAATAAGGTTGTTGTTGTTGTTAATGATCAAAATACATTAGAGGAAAAAGTTATAAATTTATATAAAGAAATGAAACTTGAAAAGAGGGTCATGCCACATACTCTTAAACTAATTAAAAATTATATTAATTCATTTGATTATAAAATATTTGAGGAAGTTTTTATATCTGCATCTGGTAATAATATAGATAATCCATATAAGTATATGAAAAAGGTCTTTAATGAGTTAGAAAAAAAGAATATAAGAACAATAGAAGAATATAGACTTGATGAGGAAAAATATAAATATAAAAAAAATGGACTATCCAAAACGGATAAGCCCAACATTAATGATATAAATAGTATAACACGAAATAAATATAAAAAAACAGTATTTCATAATTTTTATGAAAATTTTTCCAATTATAGTGAAGATGAATTAAATGAGATTATAAAAAGAAGTCAACAAGCTAAATTTAATAAATAATTTATTTTTTATAAGACAGGCAATTTTTTACATACGTTTTGCATACACTTTATTAAGCAGCAAATAGATAAGTGTAACGTTCTAAAACTTGTTTTTAGATATCTATGAAGCGACCGCTTAATCGTTTAAAGTGAACTTAGGCACATTCTATGCTTTTATGAATTAATATAAAACAATAAGAGAAGAAGGTTTATAGCCTTCTTCTCTTACTTTAGTAACATTTTATAACCTTTTGCATTAGCAAATAAATCCTCTATCTTTATGATATTGCTTATTTTTTTACTTAGAACAGAGCATAAAAAATCTGTTCCTCCTCCTTGAAAAACAACACGAGATATATTTATAGGATATTTTAAAGTTAACTCTGTATATATATCTTTAAATATATCATTACAAGATTTAATAGCAAAACTTATATTTTGTCTTTCTCCTTTATAATAAAAGCCTTGTTTTAAGTAATGTTCTATATCATCAAGTTTTAACTTAACATCAAAATACTTAGTTTCTAAAGCTTCTTTTATTTTATTATATATATCAATAGTGCCTATGTTTAACTCAGAACTTTGTATAACTTTTTTATTCCTTATCAGAGATATGTCTGTCGTTTTGCCTCCCATATCTACCGATACTATATCTTTATTGTGTAAATTATATAATGTACTATTATAATGACTTATAATTCCAGCTATCCCTTCTGGAAATACTTGAACATCCATTATTCTTATTCTTCTTCTAATATTATTGAAAGTTACATCAAAGGTTTTATTTGCAAGTTTATTAATCAATTCATCTTTTGAACTAGTTGAATATTGTTTAATTGGTAATCCTAATCCTAAGCTATTTTCTACACTATTACTACTCTTACATATAGCTCCAAGTAAAAGAGGTATATAATTATCTTTATCAAACTTCCTATATTCCCCTTCTAAGATACCTGCTCCTAAATAATATTTCTTACCTTCAATTTCTATTTGATCATATTTATTTCCATATTCAATACTTTCTGTAATTGAACTTTTGAATATAATACCTTCACTTGTCTTAGTGTTAAAACTACCTATATCTATACCTAACTTCATATATATTCCCCCTTAAAATTCCCAATCTACACTATCTATTTCGTTATCTATATTTATAGCTTCTTCTTTAGGTATTATTTTTTCATATCTATTATCTAAATAAAATCTAATACACTCTTTTATAAATGCGCTCTTATCATATGATTTTAAAACTTCTTTATATAAAGCATCTTCTATATCATTATTTTTAAAGCTAACTTGTATTCTAGCCATATATTTACTCCTTTTTCTGATAATTAATGCAAAAGTATGCAAACTTAGACTACCTATATCAGTATATATTTACATACTTTTGTGTATTATGAAGGCAATTTAGCTACAAATGCACTATAACCTTTATCTTCATTTTTAATTAGACATAAAGCATGATACCTTTCTAGTTCTGTTATTGAGCTATCTTCATATCCATATCTATCAAATTGCAATGATAAATCTTTATAAGCTTGTGGATCACATCCACTTAAAAGCAAAAATGATGCTCCTGAACCTAATATCGACTTTTTACATTTCTCGGTGCATTGACTTAAATAATGCATAGCTAAAGTCGGTATTAAATTAAACTTTCTATGTTCTACTAATATATTTTCTAATAGTAGTTGGCAGTTATAACTTTGATGTATTTCATTTATAAATAACTCTGTGTAAGCTTCTGTAGCTCCTTCTTGTTTAGCTAACCATACTTTACTTAAAAAGAATGTAGCTAATACATTTCTAATCATCTTACTTTTAAATTGTTTCTCTGGGATTTTTATTAAAATAACTTTATTCTTATTTATAGCATCTACAAAATCTATATTATTTCTACTGTCTTTACTAAACGCAAATTTAGTATACATATTAGTTTTTAACCAACTTATCCTATCTATAATTCCATCTACTTTTGTATCATAGTTTTCTATATTTCCATTTTTATCAGTTTTCTTATTTAAATCTTTAATATCATCTATCTCATCTAGTAAAAATTCTTTTTCCTGTTTATTTAATTCATTTATTAACTTCATTCTTTTTTTAGGATTAGTTAAGATATCTATTACATCTTTAAAACTAGAATTTATATTTTTATAATATACAACTGTAGATGCAGCGTATAAATATCTAAGCATACGAGGTGTTAATTGTGAGTTGTTATCATTTATTGAATCTAATAGTACTTGTAATTGTTCCGCATTTTGCATAGCTATAGCTATTTTGCTTTCTACAGAATCACTTTCATTAAACTTTAATTCATTGTAAGCAAATGCTTGGATTTGATTTATATTTGTACAATCTATCTCTAAAAGCCTATTTGTAGGAGTTATAGATTTAATATTATTAGCCAGCTGGCATTTATCTATATAATCAATTACTATTAATCCTCTACCAGCTTTTATTATATCCTTTGCTAAATTACACATATAATAATCTTTGCCTGCACCTTGGCTCCCTAATAAAACCCTACTCATTCTTTTAATCTGTTCATCCATGCTATAATAAGCTTCTTGATATTTATCTTTACATTTTACAGTACCTATTCTTATTTCACCGTTTTCCAAGCATTCTGGTATTTTTATTTCAAGTATTTTATTATGTGATATATTCTTATATTGATTTATTAAATCAGCTCCTGGAAGTGCTAAGAAATTAGAACATTCTTCTACTGATGTCATATTTTCTTTTACATCTAATAATCTTGGTTTCCTTATATTAATTACCCCTTTGAATTTCTTATATATAAATTGATTATCTTCATCTTCACCTATTGTATTAAAAGTATTACAAGTAGATATAGCTATTTCTTCTTCTCTATCTTTATTTGTTGATTTACTTACTACTAATGTTTGAGTTTTACATATATCAGATGAAGATTTTCTTTCAGTACTTGAGCTAATTCTTTTACTTATTGGTATAACTACATTATCATCCTTATTACTGTTCAATATATTTGATATAACATCTTCTACTATTTCAAATAATATTTTTATAGTTATAACACCTAAATCTATTATATTTTTATTCTTTTTTAGATTTTCTCCATTTTTATATCTATTGATTATATCTATATAATATCTGCCTCTAAAATAGCTGCTCTCTCTTTCAGATGTAGGAATAAAATTATAGAATATACCAGCACTTTCATTACTTTCTAGTATTTCCAAAACACTCATATTTGCATTTAGCAAACTATTATTTCTTTTATCTACATTCAAACTTAATGCATCGTTCATTTTATAAAATAACTGGTATTTAGTACATTTATTTAAATTTATAGGTAATTTTTCAATTTCCTTAATCTCAACATTCTTCCATACCTCTGATAACTTAGACTTAAATCTTGATATACTTGATTTTGGTATTATAAAATAAAAAGTAACTTCACTTTTTGTTATGTGTATATAATAAGATGCTTTTAATGGTACTTTAATATTTAACTTCCTATTCCTAATAGTAAACATTTTAGAATGCATAGAATTAACTAGAGATGCTATTGAGTCTGTTTTATTATTTTTATTACTTTTTGTAGGTATTATTTGAAGTATTACATAATCGTCTTTTTTAATTTCAATAAAATTTTTGTTATTTATTTTATACACCTAGTAACACACCCCCTAGTATCCTTACAATCAAATACATAACAGGGCTTATCATAGCAATATCTTTTCCTTTTTTAAGTCCACATATATACAATATTAAGCCTATAAAACCTCCAATAATACATATCCAATATGCGCTCAATACTACATCTTTACATATTTCAAATAACCATCCTTGTATTATTTCTAAAGGATTAACACTTTTAAATAATTTTTCTAACATTTATATACTCCCCCTATTTTTATTATTTAATTTTTATTTTTCCGAACAAATCAAATAATTGAGGGTAAAATTGTATAAATAAATAACCTAATAAATACTGTATACCTTCAGTACTTGCTCTTTTTAAACTTCCACCATTTAACAAAGTTGCTGACATATTCTTAATACCCATACCTATACAGGCCCACTTCGCTACTGATGCTAACATATCTATTAACTGATTTCCAACTGAATCTAAACTAACTTCTAGTGTATTAGCATATACATTTATATTAAAATGAATGATTAGAGCTGTTATAAGAACTAATTTAGCATACATACATTTATTTCTTTGTATATGATTTAATACTTTTTCAGCTATTGATATATCCTTACTTCTTCTATTTAATCTTAATTTCAAATTTTCCGTTGCTACATAACCATTTACTAGTATTTTCATTGTATAATCCTCCTTAAAATTACAAACAATAATCTTATAATAAATTTATCTGGAGGTATTTCTATGAAATCTGCTTTTCTTTGGTTTGGAGCTGCTGCTCTTATAGATTTGATTCAAAAAACTTTCTTACGCTAATTAATCTAATTTTTAAGTAAATTATTTTTATTTATTGAAGGGTTTTAGATTATTTTATCGAATTGTATATAAGAATTATATTTTTATAATTCCTTCATGTTTGAGCCTTGTGGACCGCCATCCCTTGGCTCTTTTACTTTAACAAGTCTTTTTTTGTTTATAATCTTTGTAAGCTTCATCTTTTTCTAAAAGCATTTTTATATAAGTACTTATGCCTAATGTACCTTTTATTTCTTCTATAAGAAAATTATATAAATCTAAATCTCTTGTATTTTCCTTAAATGATATTTGAAGCTTTAAGCTTTGTTTGCGTTTCACTATTTTTCCTCCTTTCTATTTAGTTATACTTATATATATGTAGTGCTACACACAAACTTGCCTGTCCTATAAAAAATTTTATAAAAAAATAAATCTAATTTATCATACATACATTTTAATTCTACTAATTACCACTTAAGCATATTAATTACTATTTAGGACATACTCATAACGTTAAATACTTTTATTTAATGTTATTTACTTCCATAGAAGGAAAAATATATTTAAATGTCGAATAAGGAGTGGTATAATTGGGTAAGGTTATTTATATAGAAAATTTTAATAATTGTACTAAACATAAGGAGGGCATTATAGACATGGACAATTTTGCTAAAAAAATTTTAGAAAAATATGATTTATTAGAATTACCTGTTGATCCTTTTAAATTAGCTCGCATAGAAAATATCGATATATATAATGCTAGCTTTAAAAAAATGGATGGTGATTATGTTCTAGGAGCAATACAAAAAGATGAAAATGAGGATATATCAATATATATAAATGAAAGAGATCCGTATACTCGAAAAAGGTTTACTTTAGCACATGAATTAGGTCACTACTATTTAGGTCATTTAAATGGTCATGAAAACCAAATAGTAGAACTAGAAAGAAATGCTGGATATAATACATATAATACATTAGAAATACAAGCGAATCAATTCGCTGCCTCTTTGCTTATGGAAAAAAATTCAGTTATAGAGTACTATAATATTTTAAAAAAATCTAATCATGCTTTTAGTTATATACTGACTACTTTGTCTAATATTTTTGGAGTTTCCCAGCAAGCTATGAATTTTAGACTAAAAAACTTAGGATTAATTAATGAATAAAAATGAAGAAGAAGTAAATATATATCCAAATTTTAATTTATACGATTTATTAGAATCAGCAGAAAAAATTTGTCTCTCTGAGGATTTAGAGGTCAATAGAGAAACTCATAATAACTCAAGTATTGATACTCAAATACAACAACAATTTGAATTAGAGGAAAATTCTAGAAATTCTCAAAAAAGTGTAATTGAAGATCAACAAAAGCAGGTTACACAAAATTACTTAAATGAGAGAACTATAGAATTACTTTTAAGAATAATTATTGCTATTATATTTGTTTGTATAATAACCTCACAGCTAAAAAAGATAAACATAATTATTGAATCTATCGGAAAAGGAAATTTAAAGTATGATATAGCAGTAATAAGTATTTATATTACAGGTGTTTTTGGTCAATTGATTACATTAACTGTAATTATATTTAACAACTTATTCCCATCTGATAATAATAAAAATCAAGTAGAGCTAATCAAAAGTATCCTTGGCAAAATAGACAATAACAATGATTAATCTAAATAAATTTCAATGATAAATAACCATAAGAGCTATGTTTTATAAAGATAATTAATCATAGCTCTTATTTTGGATTATATTAATTCTAGATAATCCCCAGATACATAACATGGTTTACCATTATATTTATAATCATATGTAGAAAACCAGTTATTTAAACAATAGCTAACTCCTAGTATAGTTCCTTTAGGTATAGTTTTCAATACTTTACTAGAAGTATTTCTTTCAGTTCTTACATTTAAATTTGCTGTTGTTCTAGCTTTTCTGTTGTAATCACCATTTTTATATTTATTTGAAGAATTAGATGTAGATGATCTATTCAATTCTTTTTCAACTAATTTCTTAAATTCAGTCATATTTGTTCTATGAGGGCAGTTTTTCTTAGCAAAATCTCTATGAGCTTTTACTCTATCAATTCCCCACCCATATTTTTTAAGAAGTTCAGCGACTACTTTAGCTGCTAATTTTTCAGAATTTTTGAATCTAGTTCCACCACTCTTAGAATAGCAAATTTCTATTGATATATGTTTTCTATTACCTTGACCGTTACCGTCTCCACATGCATAAGCACTTCTATTTAAAGGCAGTCCTTGTATAGCTTCTTTATCATCAACAGCTATATGATAAGATACTTTATTATTATTAGATTTCATATAAGAAATTTCATTTTTAGCTGAAGCATCATTGTAAGTATTATGTATAGCTATACCTACTGGATTCATGTTGTAAGGACACTTTATATTATATTTACTACTACTTACTAAATCTTGTTTTATTAAACTCATAATTAATTACCTACCTTTTCTAATATTTTATCTACTTTATTTTCAGTTCTTTCTACTGCTTCTTCTACATTTTCAACCCTTACGCTTAAACTTGTTATACTCTCTGCATAAGTTTTAGATGTATCAGTAAATGTTTCAACACTTTTTCTAAATAGTTCTCTATCTTCTTTTTTTTCATCCAGTGTGTTTTTAAATAAAGCGTATGCTATTAATCCTACAGCTCCTAAACTTGCAAATGATCCTAACATCTCTTCCATAGTTTCCTCCTAATTAAAAAGACTAGATCTATTGACCTAGTCCGTATTTTTGTATAAAAAAAGAACTCTTAAAGTTCTAGTGTTGTATTACTTTTATTTATATTTGTAAAATCTTCTGGGTACAATATGTAAGCTAAACTTTGCATATCTCCATTTAAAACTGCTTGTAACCCTTCTTTTAGAGACTTATTTTCTGCTTCTAAAGCAGATATTCTACTATCAAACCTTTCAGTTTTATCAACAGGTAAATCTTCGTATATAACTTCCTGCGTTTCTGCATTTATGCTTTTAGGATATTTTCCATATGGAATTTCTACTTCAATAAAAGGTAATCCTTCGGGAATATTATAAAAACCAGAAACAGTATAAAATATAGTTCCTTTTAAATCATAAATTATCAATGTTTTATTCATTATTTTAATCTCCTTAATTTTGTATTTTATTTAATATTACTCATATGCAACCCAATTGAAACTTGATATAAAACTCTCTACTGGTTGAGACGTAATTAAAGGCGAAACATCAATAATAAAGCCGTCATCTGTAATTGTAACTAGGTTTTTACGTGGCATACCTGTTATAGAGTTGTAATCACTAGGATTGTAACTGTCAATGGAATATTCTACTGCAAAATTTGAAACATTTGAACATACTCCAACTAAAAATTTACTATTAGTAATTCCTTGAATACTAAAAACAACCAAACTTGGTCTAAAAGATAAACCTACAACTTGCCTTGAATGACTTGTTGAACCTCTAGCCAATTTTCTACCTAGTTCAATCGTACCAATCTTACCAATCAAATTAGACATTTTATCACTATCTGTAACTTCCACGCCTTTATCAATTAAATTGTTTTTCAAATCAGTATGACACCTAACTAATTCATTTTTTATATTAGAAGTTTCATCAACTAATTGTTTAAACCCATCCATTATAACACCTCCCTTATTTTATTGATATGAGTTTTTAAATTATCTTTCATGGCGTTATTAAATACTTTAACATCCGATATTCTATTTACGGCATTGCTAAGACTATAATCAAGTGCAAAACTAGACGTAGGTGCTATAACTCCACCTTCAATTCTGTAAGTAGTTTCACCTTTATATGATGCGACTGGAATAGGTAGGCACTCATAAACCTCTTCTTGTGCTAGTTGATATACTACTGTTACGTTATTACCTTGTAACCATTGTTTGAAACCTTGCACATCTTGTGTAGTTAATTTGGATTTATTTACCCTCAATAATGCTGTACTGTCCTTTGTTAGATATATACCCTCTGCCTCATCAGTTAGTATAGATGTAGTTGAGTTAAATTTATCGGTTATAATATTAACATTATCTACTGCATATTTAGGGATGATATTATTTAGTTGTAATACTACTGAATTTTCGAGTTCCCTATCTGTTCTTAAAGTCCAATTCTCACTACCATTAAGTACCATTTCTTCTGACCTCTTATGATAGTAATACTTACCGTCTGCGTGTTTCTCTATACTATCCCATTCTCTTAACACAGGTTTTTTCCAAATTCCATCCACGTCTTTATATAGCTCCTTTTTATGTTCTTTATAAGGAATATGTTTACGTTCATCATACTCTCCTTTGTAAATCCAAATCCCATCTATTCTGACAGTACAAGCACCTAAATTAGAATTTTCCAAACTTTCACAATAAGACCCTTTTTGTGCTATAAATGTTTTATATTTTATTCCATTAGTAACAACATTGGTACTAGAAAGCACCCCATTGTTATATAAAAGTCTACAATTATTACCTTTTAATACAACAGTATATTTTTCACCTTCAATAAAATTAACCCTCTTAAATTTGTAGCGATGGTATGAGTTCGTCGCATTATAAGTTAAACTTCCTCCATTAGTAAAAATATCTACATTAGGGATAGTATATCCTCCATACATATTAGCTAAGTTTCCATCGCCTTTAATACTTAAAATACTTATTTTATCAACATCTTCTCCAACAGATTTGAGTCCTTCAAAATAATTTGGTGGGTTTTGAGTATGGTCTCCTTCTAAAATAATAATTCTAAATTTTAACTTGCACCCAACCTCGGAATTTATGTTATCTACAAAAGTTCTTAAACCTATATTTACATTGCTAAAATCACTTATAGTTGTTATGGTAAATACAAACTTTCCTGTTCGCCCACCATTTACATTCCTAGTTTCATTAAAACAAGAATAACCTTGTGTAGGGTCTGAACTACTGATTTTTAAAATCGGTATATCTGATTTAGCGAATGTATTTTCGACTACATCTACTATAATTGTATATAGAGTGTTAGGCTTTAAATTACCTGTGTATTTAGTAAAAACGTTAGAATATCTATGAGATGTAGATGTAAGCTCAACATAACCTGTTTCTTCGTTGAAAGTCGCTTGACCAGAAAGAAAAAAATCACTAGCTTTATTTCCCCATAAATTAACCAAAGTTTTACCTTCCAGTTTAATATTTTCAATATACCCATCAGAAGTATTTTCTATGATGAGATTGTTACTGTTTGTTTCGTAAACCACAATATCACCTCCTAATATAAATTAAATATTTCTATTGTATTAGATATGAGAGTTTCTTTATTTATTCCAAGCTCTTTTTGTATTGCAGATATGTCTTTTCCTTGCTGTAAAATACTTGTTTTATTATCCGAATCTGACTGAAATAACTTATCTAATGCCCCATCTACATTACTACATTCATTTTTGTTATATTCAACTCTTTCAGCAGCAAGATCTATATTGCTTAAATCATTTTTTATATTTTTAATAGCGACGTCAATTTTATCCATATTATTGTTAAAAATATCAATGCTATAGTTTTCATTACCAAGTGGTTTTTCAAGTCCTAATTCATTAGTAGCTAAAGCTCTAGTGATACCATTTTTATATTTTAAATATTTCTTTTTAGTCATTACTTATCACCCCTTATCTGCTTAGAAGTTCTTAATTCATCATGTGTAAATTTTGATAACTCATCATGAGTAAATTTAGATAAATCATTATGATTGTTATATGTAAATTTATAACTATGTGCTAAATGACAAGGCTTAATTTCATTTATAGTCTTATCAAGTTCATCAAAAGCATTTGGAACTCCAATAGATCCTACAAATATTATTTCAAATCTATATTCATCATGCATTACATTTATTTCAACTTCTCCGTTTGAATAAGCTTCACATATATTTTTTATAACTGATACAGTAGAAGTACCTCTTGACCTCATTTTAGCCTTTATATTTTCTCGCCTAGTATTAATAGGTAATGTATTTTTCTTTATATCTAATAAGTTTTCCCACCTATCAAGTCCATGTGTAGCCGTATCTACAAAGAATTGATTTAAAGTATCTTCAACAGATTTGTATAGATTTTGAGATTCTACATCTAAACCTTGTTGTATAGGTCTAGTAAATATATTGTCATAAAAATAAGGCAGTTTATCTATTAAAGACATTAAACCACCTCACTAATTTCTACACTTGATATATTTATTATTTTATCCTCTGATATACTTATATTTGATATATCATCATTTAACTTTAACTCAATTAAATCATTTACACCTTCAATTTTAGCTAAGATACCATAGATTTTAGAATAAATTAATTCATCATCAATAGTTTTCATATACTTATCTAATTCTATATTAAACTCCTGTATAACTTCTTCAATTGTGTAACCTTCTACAATCTCTACACTAGCATTTATATTAACTTCAAGTATAGTAGGTGTAGTAACTGTTAGCTCACAGCCAATAGGCATTTCACTTTCAATATGTTCCTTACAAATATTTACCAAATCTTCATTTACAGGTTTATTATTACTTCCTGTAACCATAACTTTTACTGTACCATTACCATTCCAAAGAGGATAAACCTTTGCTTTTCCTATACCTTCACATTCTAAAGCCCATTGTTCATAATGATAAATATTTCCACTTGTACTAGGATTAGATACCACCTTTTTAAATCTAGCTAGTAACTCTTCATCTTTTTCTATATCTGTACCATTTGTTATATCAGAAATCAATGTAAGGCCTTCTAAACCTTCTATATCATCAATCCATGTAAATATACTGTCTTGTTCTAAATTATATTTATAGCCTACTTCTATAGCCTCTATTTCAACTTTTTCATCACTTGGCAATACAATATCATTTAATACTACAAATTGTAAGCCACTACTGTATAAAATAGTACCATTTGGAATATATGTACCTTCTTGACCAGTTGCAATTAGCTTTCCTTTTGCTGTTGTTCCTTGTTTTCTATATACACCAAATTCTGCAACCCTTTTATCTAAGAAGTCATAAAAAGTATCTTCTATAAAACCAAGTTTTAATATATCCTCCATATTTATATAGCTCTTTGCAAGTTCTTCGGCAATTGGCGATATCATATTGTGTATAAAAGATCCTTCGATTTTGCTTAAATTAGTATCTGTATTATTTAATATCCTTCCTTTTATATTTTCATAAGTATTAGACATTTAGCACAATACCCCCTTCGTAAATGGTAGTTACAGTAACTTCACCACTTAATTTATCACCATCAAAATTAATATTATCAACCTTTACATCCGTTATATACGGATTAAGAATAGAAGGTTCATTGTCTCTTATAATTCCTAAAGCTTCTTTTATATATTTCTCAAAGTCTGCTTTAGTAAGTTCTAATGAATAGCCTTTACCTATCAATGATTTAACTTCACTTCCATAATCCCATGAGTATATTGAATGTTCAAATCTATTAACATTTAAAGCTTTCCATATCCAAACACTTAAAGCTTCATTTTCCTTAACTATCTTAAAATCACCATTTTCAATTAATGGACATTCTTTTTCAAAGTTCCAAGCTATTTCATAAAATGTAGGTAAAGGCTCATTATTTTGTTTTAAGTCAACCTCAATAGGGGAAATAAAAGGATACATACCACTCATAGCTTTACCACCTTATTTAAAACTAAAAAAAGGTCGCCTTGTCTTAACAAAACCACCTTATCTCCTACATTTAATTTATTTTCATAATTATTATTTATTAAATTATGTCTATCTAATAAACCTTTATCAATTTCTAGGTTATCTTTATCCAAAGGTATACCATTAGTTTCAATAATTATATCAGGAAGTGATGATTTTACAATTCCTGTTATTAACTGTGGCTTTATGGCTTTTTGAACTTCTTGCCTTATTATCGTTAAAAACTCATTAAAAGGATTTTTCTCCATTTACAACACCCTCCTTGCACCTTTATATTTTGAAGTGTAATAACTAGAATTTATATTTGCATATTTAACTACATCTCCAGTTTTTGGTGCATGAATCATTTCACCATCACCTACATACATACCGACATGACTTACTCTACCTTTACCCATAGTGTCAAAGAATACCATATCTCCAGGTTGTAAGTTAGACTTAGATATAGAAGTTCCATACATTGATTGGTCGTAAGAAGTACGAGGTATATTTATACCTACTTTCTTATATGCAAATTGCATTAATCCACTACAATCAAAGCTATTAGGGCCTGTTGCTCCCCATACATATGGCTTTCCGAGCTTAGTTTTAACAACGGCTATAACATCTCTTTGTTTTACACTCATTGAGCTACTGTTAGCGTATGTATTATCATTTTTCTTATATCCTGTACCATCTCCTATAATTGCTGAACCATTTTTTCTTCCCCAAGCATAAGCTTCAGTTTTATTAGACATAAGCAAATCAAATTGATAAACTCCGTTCCTAACCTTAATTGCTCCACCTCTATCAGTTACTGTATATGTTTGACCATCTTTGTTAGTTCCTGTACCTTGAATTTGTATCTTAGTACCAAAAGGCACAGATTTAGGAGCAGCACAAGTTCTCTTTGATGGATCTAGTCTATTACCTTGTGCATCATAGAAACCACCTTGAAGTTTTGAGTTTTCTGGATAATACGCTGTAAACAAAGCTTTTACCTCTTTGCCGTTTAAGATAGCTGTACCACTTGTAGTATAAGAATTATTTGAACTAGAACTACTTTCCTTTTGTTCATCTTGACCAGCATTAACCTCATTCATCATATTCTTAAATGCTAAATTTAAATCCACTGTATACTTAAAATCTTCCCATGTGTGCCTATCACTATCTATATAAAACAGTCCTGTCATTCCCGTATAATTATCTTTTACTGTAACGGCTGTTCCTGTTATGCAAGTGCTATCCCCAAATCCTGTTAGACTTGAACTTTGCTCAATACCATTTAAAAGCTTCTTAGCTTCTGTATTAACATCTTTACCTCCTTCTATTTGAAGAACTCTTTGAAATAGCCCATATAAGCCTTTATCCTTATCATTTTCAACTACTGATTGTTTATTTCCATTTTCATCAACTATAACAACCTTGTTAACCATATTAGCAATACTACTACTGTAACTATTAGATACTATATTTTTACCTTCTTCAAAAGATAATTTAAGGGTTACTTTTCCTTTTTCTTCTACATAGAACTTATTTCCACGAGTTATAAGCATATAATTCTTACCATTAGTAGCATTAGCATAAGTATAAGCACTCATTATTATGTCATATAAGCTTGTATCCATGAAAATTTTAGAATAGCTAACTCCTGTATTAGCAATAGAGCCTATATTAAGTTTATATTTATCAAATATAGTTTTAGCAATAGTTTCGGGCTTTTGGTCTTTAAAATTAAAAGCATCATGTACATCAACTAGCTTAGTTCCCCAATCAAAACAAGTGTAACTTATAGTATTTGAGTTTGAATTTCTAGTGGTTGAGTATACCCAACCTTGAAATAATTCTGTATTATCCTCATAAAATTGTATTAAATATCCTTCTTCTATCCTAATTGATCTTAAATTTATATCTAAGTTAGTACCAAGTACATCAAATTCTAATGTACGAGCAGCTTGCTTATAATCTCCACTCCATACGACTTTAGTTACTAAGTTTGTAATATTAGTAACTTCATTTGTTCTATTAGTAACTAGAACTTTTATAGGCTTTGAAATCATGGTATTACCAACTGCCAATTAGGATATATAATATTGTTATTTTTAAGACTTGGATATTTACTAGAATTTGCATTTTTAATTTTAGGATAATTGCTACCTTTGCCATAATACTTTTGTGCTATGTCCCAAAGGTTATCACCTTTTACAACTTTATGTACTTTTTGTTTACTTGTATCAGTATTAGTGTTTTCGTTAGGTCTTTGAGTATTAGAATTGCTTGTATTAGCTTTAGTGTCTATATATTCAACAAAACTTATAGTGTAATACACATCTCCTGTACCATCTTGTTCTCCATATGTAAAATCACTTATAATAAATAAGTTATTTATATTAGTACCTGTTATAGTTAAAATAACAGGAGAACCACGTCTAAACCACGAATTTACATTATCAACACAAGTGTAAGGCTTTGGAACATTTTTGTAAGCATTAAAACTGTATTCTTGATTAGGGAAGAAACATGAAATTTCAATCTTTCTAAGTCCTTTACCACCATAGATGCTTATATCTCCATACTTTACAATTCCTTCACCATTAATTTTAGCATTACCCTCTAAAACAAAATTAGGAGGATTGACAGGTAACTGAAATTTTAATCTATTATTCCTTATCCAAATCTCCATTATCCTCTAACACCTCCTACCACTATTCTTCCTTGATTTAACTTTCTTACAAAAGCATTTGCTATTCTATCAACATCTGCTTCTTCTCTTACAGTTAATCCATTTACATTTACAACAACACTACTTGATTGACCTAAACCTTTTTCGTAATTATCAGCTTCTCTACGAGTTAATATTTTTTCTCCTTGATGAAGCCTTCTTAATTCGTCATTTCTAGCTATTCTACCACTACCAAAAGCATTTCTTTTAGCACCTTTATTATTGCTATTTTTAAACTCCTTAATGCCGTTGCTTATATTTTCAATACCTTTTTTAACAAAGTTTATAGTACCTTGTATTGGATTAGCTAAAAAATCTTTTAAGCCTTGCCACCATTCCTTTATTTTTTCAACTACTTCTAAAGTTTTATCTTTAATACCGTTCCAATTACTTTCCCATGCATTTTTAATATTTATAACAGCTAAAATAAGAATACCTATACCAAGTACTAAAAGTCCAATCGGAGAACATACAAAAGCTATAACAGCAGATATACCTGTAAGTGCTAATCCTAAAGCACCTATTGCACCTATAACCAAGCCAACAACTAAACCAGCCATAATCATTTTTGAAATCATTTCTTTTTGTTCAGGACTTAAAGCATTAAATTTAGATGCTAACCCTCCGATTGCTTCTGCTAAATCTCTTACTATCGGTAGCATAGCTGTACCAATTTCTATGCTTGCATACCTAATTTGATTTTTCATCATAGCTAAAGCACTTTCAGTTGTTGCATATCTTTTGCTAGCTTCTTCTGCTAAGGCTGAATTTTCTCCAAAAGCATTAGCACTACTATTTAGATACGCAGATAATTCCTCATGGCTACCAGCTAAAGCTAATACAGTTTCTCTAAGTCTAACTTCTTTTATATCTAAATCAGCTAAAACCTTATATGGATCAGCACTTGTACCAATGCCACTAATAACCTTACTAATTGCTTTAGCTGGATCTACTTTAAATAAATTTTGGAATTCTTTTGAAGTTGTATTTGCCAATTTTGCATATTTTTTTAAATCTTTACTACTTGAAGTAACAGCATTTTGAATGCTAATAGCAAACTTAGAAAATGCACTACCACCCATTTCAGCTTCAATCCCTGTACTTGCAATAGCTGTTGATATGCCTAAAACATCACTTGATGACATTCCAATCATCTTACTTGAACGAGCTATTCTCGAAGCCATTGAAAGTATCTTGCTTTCAGTAGTAGCAGAGTTGTTTCCTAAGTAAGTAATAGCTGAACCAACTTTATCAATGTTATCCATATTTTCTTTCATAACATTCATAAATTGGGCTATTTGAAGTGTTCCTTCTTCTAAAGATATATCCGTTGAATCTGTAAGCATAGCAACAGTTTCAGTAAACTTTTTCATATCTTTTATACCAACATTTAATTGACCACCTATTTCAGCAATCTTTGCTAAATCTTCAACTGTTTTTGGTATTCGAGTACTCATTTCAAGTAATTCTGTTCTAAATTTGCTTAACTCTTCTGTTGTAGCATCAACTGTTTTTACAACTCCTGCAAAAGCACTTTCAAAGCTTGTAGCATCCTTAACAGCAGTAAAAGCTATAGCCCCAAATATAGTAGTCATAGCTGCACCAGCTTTAAGCATTGCTTTAGAATTTGATTTAATAGTTTTAGATAAGCTATTATTAGCTTCTTCAACCATTTCTTGATGCTTTTTCATATCTTTTAAGTTACCATTTACAGTTTTAATAACTTTTGACATTTCATCTTTCATTTTAAGAATTGCCATTAGTTGTTTATCGTTCATAAGCTACCTCCTTCCTTTAGAGGTTTTGAGAAGCTTCGTCATATTTTTCTTGACGTTCCTTTAATTCATACTCTAAGAAATTTCTTATGATAAGTTTTTCTCCAAAAGGTCGAGTGTAATAATCAAGTGGCATTATATTTTTTTCACGAAAAAGAAGATACATTAGATTAACCTCTGCATCTTCCTCTATTAGTTTTTTATTTCTTTATCATCTATCTTCTTAACTTCTGATAATTCATCTATAGCATTTGATAACGCATTTAGCTCACCACTTAGAAGAATCTTTTCTATTAATTGGTGAGGTGTAGCACAACCAAAATGTCTAACTAAATCCATATTTTTAAACATCTTACAACCTGCTGTTATTGTTCTTAACTTAACCATATGCATATCAACACTAAAGTTCGTTTTACCGTCTTTATCAGTTTCAAACTTCATTGATTTTTCTTGTATTTCACTTGCTTTCTGTGGTGTTAATGCTTGTATTTCAAATGGTATAACCTTGTTTAATTTCTTGCAAAACATTTTATGTACTGCTTTTGGTATTTCTATTTTATTTATATCAAAGCCTAATAGCATTTCAACTGCATTCATTTCTACTACTTGAACTATTTCATTTTTATTTTCCATTTTCTAATCCTCCAAGATATAATTTTTAATATTTTTTCTATACAAAAATGAAGGCTAGAGAAATATCTAACCTTATACTTCTATAACACTAATTCTAGTATAATCTTCATATGTAAAAGGAGCTTCAATAGTGCCTAATACTCCATTTTCCCAATCTGCTATTGTTAAATCATCAAATACAACATTTAAAAGCTGTATAGATTCACAACCAAAGCTGTCTGGGTCAGCTAACTTAGACTGTAAAATAAAAGTAGGAGTTTTACCATCCCTTACCATTCTACCAATCTTTTGTATTAGTTTAGAATCTACTTTATGAAGCTTAACAGACCCTTTTGATTCAACTCCTATTATTTTATAACTTGTATTCATTCTTCTAGCAATTTTTACAGCTTCTTTTTGATACTCGTCTTTTGCTTGAAATGCTATAACTTCAGCCATTTCTTCACCGTCAAGCCATAACATTCCATGAGTACCATTTATAACTCTTTTACCCTCATTAAATTGTGATGATCTCATATGCTACACCCCCTTATATATTTACAACAATATCTACATTCTCTATCGAATCTAATAATTTTAAAGATATTGATATAAACACTTGATCTTTTGTATTTGATTCTAATATTTCTTTTTCTGTCATATCATTTACAGCTTGACCTAGAGTTTCTTTTAAATATTTCTTTTGTGCTTCTAAGTCTATTTGAACATCAAAATTAGCTTCTATTAATTGAAGTTCTGATAATTCTCTTAGATATTCAGAGATAACTCCTATTAGAAGAAGTTTATTTTCATATGAGTTAGGAACTTTACCTATATAATTCTTAACTAAATTTAACCTTATATCATTTTTTATTTGCTTTATAGTTGATACTGTCTTTATCTTCTTATAAGCATAACCCTTATTTTCAGTATCTTGTGTAAAAGATGTAACACCTCGAGCTATTCTTATTTCTCCAGCTTCTTTAAATAAAACTATCTCACCATTACCTATCCTAGTATTTAATACATCTTTAGCAAATTTAGGTATCTCAGTTATTAAAGGAACCGTTGCATATGTCAAAGACAAAGTATTAGTACATCCTGCGACCATTCCTGCTACTATTATGGCTAACTCCTTAGAAGTTAAAGTTTTTTCTTCTATTTTAGCATCTTCAAAAGTTACATAAATTATATTTTCAGTAGTAGGCTTTTGAGTTTTAGCACCTAATACACCAAATACCTCTACACCTAAGCCACATAATTTATTTATGTATGCTTCTACCTTTACAAGTCCTTCATTATCCTCATATGGTGCTGTCATCATATTAAATTCAGTACCCTCAAAATAATCTAAAGCTAATTGTATATCTTCACTTTCTTCTGTATTTAATACATAGGCTATAACCTTTGAAGGCTTAGCTCCAAATCCTTCTAATACATATGATAAATATGTTTTATTAGTTTCGTTTAGTTGTTTTGGTATGTCATCTAGGTCATATACTTCATGAACTCCTGTACTTTGAGAATCTTTTAATATTATAGCAACTATACCACGACCAGCCTTTAATGTTGTTCTTCTTATAGCTTCTTTAAAATCTATACGAATTTGTGGCAATCCTATACTCATCTTATCACCTCTTTATTTATATTTATTTCTTGCATTAATTCCGTAGCTTCTTCTTGCTTTATTTCTTCCTCTGTTTTATAAAGAGCATCAATAAAACTTATAGGAATTAAAAAATCTAAAAACTCACCTACCTCATCAGTAACGATATTAGGTTCATTTTTAGATAATGTTATAATTCTATCTTTAATTTTTATCTCTTTACTAAATAATCGGTTCAATCTATCAATCATTTCATAAAGCTTAATTGTATCATCATCACCAAAATACTTTATAGATATAGTTAGATTAGTTTGAGTTAAATTTCTAGCTACCTTCTCACTAGGAGATCCTATCAAAGATACATAAAAACATTCTTTATTAAATCCTTGATTTATAGTAGAAGCAAATACATCTATTCCAAATTTATATCTTAAAGTTTTAGTAATACTTGTTAATATATCTTTATAAGTAAGCATTTAATCCTACTCCCAAATATTTTTTATTATTGAATCGAAAGCTTTGTCAATTTCTCTATCAATTATAAGCTCATCAAGTGATTTTTTTAGCATATATACACCAGGTACAAAACTTTTTCCACCTCTTGTACGGTGTCCATACTCTAAGTGGTTTATATATTTAGTATTATTATAAACAGCTATCGTAAAAGGATCTATTTTTTTTGTTTGCCAATTATTACGGGCGACACCTGTATCAACAGGAGTTTTTCTTTTAACCCTGCCCAAAAGACTTACCCCCATACTATCTGCAAGCTTTCTTAATTCAGAAGGTACTTTTTTTTCAGCTTCTTCAAAATCTTTTATCATTTCATCAAGTCCCTTTATTTTAAATGACATTTTAAACTCTCTCCTTTAGAACAATAGGTATTTCTGCATGAGAAGGATAATAAAACCCTTTAGAAGCTAAATACACATCTTTACGGCCGTCAAAAAAGCTTATTTCTAAAGTATCTCCTACATCAATCATATAACCTGGATTAATAAATAGCTTGTTTAAAATAACTATACTTGCAACTTCACCATTTGGTACTTCTCTTGTTTCTTTAGCTGATACAGCACATTTTATATCTTCATATACTGCAACTAATTTTTTTTCTGTAATTCCTGTATCTTCATCTACAACTTTTTGAACTCTTTTAACTGTTACTTTGTCAAAGTAAGTTTGCTCTAATATTTGTTTTTCAAAGTGAACATTTATCATTAAAACATCCTCATTTTCCTAAATTGTTTCAGAAATTTAAATTCTTCATCTGTTAAACTTTCACTTGAACTAACTAATACTGTATTATTTGAAGAAGTTTTATATTTAATAGTTGTATCACCTCTAGTTACAGAAGCTACTTCTTGAAATTGAGAAGTTTTATGATTTCCAAAACTTTTAGATTTCATTATTTCAAATACTTTAGTAACAATAAAATTTTCTAATGCTTTATTAAGTTCTTTTAAATTGCAAAAATCAAGTATAGTTTCTTGTAGCATTGTTATATGAAATTCAATTTGCTTATCTTTTTCTGAACCTGTTAAACCTAAAAGGTATTTTATTTTATTTAACATCTTTATAACCTCTTTATAATAAAAGCTAGAGGCAATCCCCCTAGCTATTTAACATTTCTATTAACTCAGACTTTTTTAATTTTGAATATCCTTCTAATCCTCTTGATTTAGCTTCTTTTCTAAGTTCATCAAGCGAATAAGAAGAATAATCCATATTTTGAGGAATTTCCTCGCTACCCACTGCTGAAGATTCTTTTAATAAACTATCTTCACTTGGTAGGCTTGATGTGTTAGGCTTGTGTATATTTTACAACTGCGTTAGCTCTTAATGTTTTAGTTCCAGCTACTGCTAAACCTCTTACGCCATCAGCGAAAGCTGTTTCTAACCTCATTGCTTCTGTCTTTTCTAATTGAGTACCAAATCCTATAGCTGACTTATGCAATAAAACAACAGCTTCTGTACCTGCATTTAATTCCTCAGAGAAAACTAATGTAGTACCATTTATATCTCCACCTTCTATTACACCATTTTCTAATATTTGATAATTGTTTGTAAATCTAGTATCTAAGTTTAAAGAAGCTAAAGCTTCAGCATTTACAACAGCAAATCTGTTAGCTTTTGGCACTTTCTTTTTATTTAATTCCATATTACATTTTACTATTACATCATATATAGTTTCACTTTCTTCTTTAGTAACCGATAAAGAGGTCGTTAAAGCCTCTGTCAATACGGCCTTATCCATAGTTTCTGCCATAGTTGCTGCTGCTTCTTCAACATGAGGATCTATTAATTCTCCTGCTGCTTGAACTGCATCTACATCGTCAACTTTGAAAGCCCAATATTTCTTTATGTCCATTGGTAATTCAACTTTTGAAGTTGTTAAATCAGCCCAATTTACAGATCCTTCGTAGTCATTTACAGCTACATCTGAAACATTATTAAATATTATCTTATTTCCTTTTATTTCTTCTGGTGCTGTTGTTATAATTGAAGCTATACTTCTTTCATGAAACTTTGCTAATAATCTTGCATCCCATAAGCTTGGTATAAAGTTAGTTACTGCCATATTTTTTCACCTTTGTAATATAAAATATTACCCTTTCATTTTTTTAATTAACCTAATTTTATGTGTTTGATTTTATCCCAATTTCTATTAATTTCATCTACTGACATCTTCTTTACATCATCTGCTGTAAATTCGCTAGAAGTGATTGTTTTAGTAGATGTTATAGGAGTTTTACCTTTTATTCTTTCAGCTATTATAGTTTCAACTTTAGCATCTACCATAGAATTAAACTTAGCTTCAAATATGTCTAATCTGCTCTTAGTAGTATCAGCATCTACACCTAACACAAAATCTAAAAAATCAGCATCTATACCTCTTGTAGCCATTTCTTTTAAAGTAGAGTTAGTTAAATCTTTTCTAGCTTCTGCTTGTTTAACTTCTTCTAATTGTTTTCTTAAAGTTTCTATTTCGTTTTTAGTTCTTTCTTCAGCTGACATAGTTTCAAGCTTTTTAGCTTCTTCAACTTTATTTTTTTCAGCTTCTAATTTCTTTTCAAATTCAGAACTTAATTTTGCATAAGCTTTGTTAAATGCTTTATCAAAATCTGCTTGTGTAAAAGTTTTTTCAGTTTGAATTTGTTCGTGTTTTTGCTCACTTTGATTATTTTCTAAAGTATTTTCTTTGCTATCGATAACTTGATTATTTTCCATTTTATTCTCCTTCCCAAGTTTTTGAAGAACTTGTAAACTTTTAGATTCCGAGTTGCTTCTTTTACGTCTAACAAACAAGTAAAAAAGACAATAAAAAACACCTAAAAAGGTGCTATAATCAGCATTTTTTATAGGGAAAAATACCTAAAAAATCAGAACGGTTTTTAGAACTAATTCAAGAACTAATAAATGTTTAAATTTCAACGTTTATCAATATTGTTCAGAATGGTTTTTAGAACGGTTTCGAGAACATATAAAAAAGAATATATAAAAATAAAATATAAAAATAAATAAAACATAGGTTTTTTACCTTCGGCTTTTACTATCAAAATCTTTTTTTAAAGCTAAGTTAATTTTACTTTAAATAAATATTATTTTAAGTATAAGCAAATAGAATTTAACCTTATTACATCTTAAAATCAATTTTAAGCATAAAAATAAGCTCTATTGATAATTTAATTATTAAAGACAATAAAACTTCTATATACTATATTTAAATCTATATTTTTGCTGTTTAATATTCAATTCCAAACTCACTTTTCCATTTTTCATAATTCCAGCTAGATGGTACTTCTATATTTTTATCTTGTTTATCTCTTGCAATCCTAGTTCCTGTACTCTCATCTATGTAAGGTGCAGTAGTTGATCTACAATTAGCATGAGTAGGAGGATAATTAAGTCCTGCGATAGCATCTTTTAATTCAAAGACTTGACTATCTAAGCTTCTGCAAATATCTGATGTTCTTCTATCAAGCGTAGCTAAGTATTGATATTTAGTAATGGCTAATTCCTCATATGACCTCTTAGAAGCTTGATTCATAACAAAAGAATGTTCACTTCTAACTAATCTCATAGCATTAGATAAATTAGCATCCATTTTAGTTGCTACCTCTTTAGCTACTTCCTTAGCCCCTTGTCCTCTAATTATCATATCTGTAATAGAATCTCTGATAACAATTTTTAACTTATCCCTATTTCTCCATATCCTTTCGGAATAATTAGAACCTAGCCACCTTGCTTCTAAAACTTCCCTAATTAATTTATTATCAACTAAAGAAAAACTAGCCCCAACTTCTAAGTATTTGTGTACAGAGTAAATATTTTTGTAATAGGTGTCGGTTATAGATGCTCGTAAAAAGCTTTCAGTTGAGTTGTAAGATATTTCATACAATTCATTGATGTATTTATCAATTTGATATAATTTTTCCTCTAAAATCGAAATACGAGAACGAGAAGATAATGTATTTAATTCAATTAAAAGTCTATCATCAGCACTATCTTTTATAGCATCTATATAGCCTTTTATATCCATTCTCCATTCCTTAAACTCTTTTCTTGTTAGCATCTTACTAGCTTCAGCATAAGTAAGCTTATTATCTTTTGCATATTTCATAAATAAAGCAGCTATTTCTTTTTCTATCTCTTTTTTAGCTTTCTTATATGCTTTTTTAAGCAATATTTCAAGCTTATCTTCTTCTTCAATAGCTTTAATAAGTAATTGCTTTTCTCTGTTTAACCAATAATCTTTATTCTTCTGTATCGGCATTGTTTAATACCTCATTTTCCGAATAATTATCGTTATATATGTCTAATTGTTCTCTTTTTAATCTTTCCATTTCTTCTGTTGGATTATCTATTTCAGAACTTAAAGCAAGTATAGTTTCATCAGAGTAAATCCCTTTTAAAGTTTGAAGTCTTTGAGCTTCTTCTAATAAATTTATAGGTTTAGTACGAGTAAATACAGGCACAATGTCCATATAATCATCAAGTGAACCTTCTGTGAAGCTTAAAACATTACAAATCAACTCTATTCTTCTCATAAGTCCCTTCTTAAACTTAGCTTCTTTAACTCCTGTTATATTTTCTAAGGCCATAAGCTTAAATTCAAGAGCTACTCCACTCGCATTATTACTAAAACTTTCATCACTCATATTAGGAACTCCTGCAAACTTATGTATATCATTATCAAGCCTATTTTTATAATTTTCTAATGCAGTATCTTGTATATTTTTAATTAAATATTGTGCTTTACCTTCACTATCTTGAAAGTTTAATGTTCTTGCATCTGATATAGATTGTTCATCTTCTTCATCTAGCACATAACCACTAACTACTAAAATACAGTTTGTGAAATATTCAAAGTCATTAGCTGTATCTGATTGAGTTAAATCATAAGCATCTATTAAGCTTGTTATTCTTTCAAAATCTCCCATACCTTCATCATTGTTTAGATAAACAGTAATAGGAACATCTTTGAATACATGATATTCTTCATTTGTTTCACCTTCTGTTATGTGTGGAAATATTCTTCCATTAGCTTTTTTAAAGTGCATTATCTTATCTTTAGTATAAACATCTATGTAAATAACTTCTTCTTCATTTCCTTGCTCGTCAATTTCATCTTCTTTGAAATATCTTAAAGCAAAGTTTATATTTTCTTCTAAAGTATTGTCATACACTATTGCTATATCTTCACCAGGTACATATTTCATACGAAGCTTACCGTCCTCATCGGTATATTGAAGCTCTACTCCATATCCGTAAATACTAGCTTCTTTTGCTAAAGTAGTGTTATGGTCTGATTCATCATTATACCTAAATATATTAGATATATTTTGTAGAAGTTTCTTATTGTTATCTGATTTATAAGATATAGATTTACCTAAAAAATATCCAACTGCTGTGTTTGTTATGTATGAGCCATACCCATGAGATAATAAATTGTGTGGCTTCTTTGGATCGTGTCTTTTTCTTTTATTTATATCATTATTATTTTGATAATACCTTCTAAGCCTTGCAATTCTAGTTCTTTCAGCTTCATGCTTATTAAGTACATAATTAATTATAGCTGGTGTAATATTTATATCTTTTTGAAGCTTAATCTTTTGCATTTACTCACCTACTTTCTAGTCTGATAATGCAGCCCCTATGACAATAAATATAGCTAACATTATCGTAATACCTGATGCAAATATTGAAGGTGCTAATATTGCTAACCAGCCTAAATTAATAACACCTAAAAGCTTAAGTAAAGCTGTTATAAACGTAAATAAATAACATAATTTCAACATCTTAACACCCCCTAAATACCATATTTTTTTCTATTAAATATTTTTATATCAGTTAATTCATAATCATCTAATGCATACCAAATAGACGAAAGTGTATGGGGATCTATATTAAATTCGTCCTCAATTATTTCGCCTCTTTTATTAAGCTTATATGTTAGATTTTTCAATTCTTTTATATGATTAACACATTTATCACTACAATAAATATTTTTAAATCTTTTAACTTTTTTAGTATAAGCTAACCTTGAACCAGCGAACTTTTTACAAGGCATCATTTTAAAGCCTAATTGTCTGTAATAAGCTATTGCCTTTTGTTCAGCACTATCAGCTTTTATTAAGTCCTTCTTAAATCTTTCAATTTCAATAGCAATTTGTGGATCAGTTAATCCTTTGCTATAATACTCATCAAATATATATAAGTCCCTATTTTCGTGGTCAATAGCAACCCTTGATATTGCATTATAAGAAGTAACAAATCCAAAGTCCATACCTGTTTTATAAAACCTTTTAGGTAAATTAGCAATTTTATTAATTACTTCATCATGTGGCATTTCTTTAAACTGTTGTAATACTTTAGTGCCATTTACACCAAATCTACCTTGCCTAGCAATTCTATAAAGGTCTTGGTCATAAGCTTTCATAGCTTCCAATTCATCTATATAGCTTTGGGGTAAAAAGAAATTATCATCACAAGTTGAATGATGATAGTATGTATTATTAGTTCTTATAATTCTATTTTGGTAAAGGCTATTATCGTCAAGCACAAGCACCTTATTTTCATCATCTTTAAAGAAATGCTTATAAGTCCAATTAGCTTCACTAACAGGATTAGTAGAGCATATTATATGATTAGTATCTGTTAGATGCCTTAAACGTCCTCTTAATTCTTTAAATGCAGTATACTTACATTCACTACATTCTTCTAGCCAAACTATAGATACACCATTTATGGATTTAAGCTTAGCTGGTTTATCAAGACCTTTGAAAATTATTTGTGATCCATTAGGGAATAATATTTTCATAGGAGAACTTTTGAACTTTATTTCATCCTCTAAGCCCATGGCAATAACTATATCTTCAAACAATGAATAACAAGAATCTCTTATAGTATCATACACTTCTCTTACAACTAGACATTTTCTTTTCTCTTGTTGAAGCTTAAGTAATATTTTACTTGCTACATGATAACTTTTTGAGCTACCGTATCCACCAACTAAAAAATAGTCTTTGTAGTTCCAGTCAAATATAAAGTCTTCAAAGTGATCATTTACTGCAAAACTAACTTCTTCCATTTTGTTCACTCGCCCTTACTACTTTTATAGTTATATTATTGTTTTTATCATCTCCACTAAATTTCTTAACTTCACCTTTAAGCTTATCTATTCTTAGCTTTTGTTCTTCTGTTACTAAATCTAAGTTAGCATTAATCATAGTATCATATTGTTTTATTAAGCTTCTTAACTCTCCCATAGCTCTACTTTGAGCATTTAAGAAAGTTGCATTTCTATCCCATGCAAATTGGAATTCATATTCTAATTTTGAATCTCCGTCTGCTGTATATTCTTCTTTTTTAAGCTCTTTTATCATTTCTTCCTTAGATTCAACATACATAATTCTTTGTGCTCTTATTATAGCTGTATATTGAATAGTTATTTGTTCCCATAGAATATCCAATGGATCCTTAGTCATTATTTCATCCATTATACTTATAGTTTCTTTAGGTAAATACTTAGAAAAGAATCCAAACTTCTCAGCATTTTTATTTTTAGGTTGTCCACCTTTGTTACGTTTTTCTTTCGGAGTACTCCGTATTTCTTTTTGGAGTACTCCATTTAACTTTTCATTCCATTTATCTTTAACTTTCCAACCTGATATGGTCTTTTCAGATATATCAAGAATATTAGAAATCTCTCTATTTGCAATATTTCCATTATGTTGTTTGTATATTTCAAAAGCCTTGTCTCTGTTAGGACTTCTTACTCTTGCCATATCACCACCTCACTTATTCGTTTTGGAAAATAAAAAAAACCTATTTCTAGAGTTCTATCTACTTTTTATATGTTTTGATAATGATTGTTAACTTTTATTTAAACACTTCTGGGTTATCTTTTATAAACTGATATAATCCTTTGCCAATTTCTTCAACTATCATTTCTTCATCTTCAAGAATTAAATTCCTTTCGCGGATTATCCCATGAAGTACTTCATGTATAAAAGTTTCTTCTTGCTTTTGAGTGGCTCTGTTAATACTTATTTCTATAAATAAGTTTTCATAGTCTATAATCCCATTGCAAGCTTGATTATCTAATAAAATAGGTTTACTTGTTTTTATAACTTCATATTCCATTGAGCCTATTTTTATTTTATCTTTTATTTCCATAGTCCCCACCTTTATTTGCACTTATTTTTTCATCCCATTTCTTCGGCTTCTTCTTCATTTCATTTTCATATTCCCATAATTTCTTTGGTACTCTAGTTGGCTTTATAACTTTATCAAAATCTTTATAAACCTTCACTATATCATCCCCTGATTTTTAATAAAAAAATAAGCCTAAGAAATTAATCTTAGACTATCTAAAAATACACCTAAAGAATTGACGTAAACTTAATTTATAGTCGCATTACCCTACGACTTGTATGAGATTTGTGCAAGGTCTAGGAATCGAACCTAGGTAACACCATTCCTTACATATTACACCAGGTTATGGATCCCTGGTGCATATATTACAAAAGGGGATTGGGAGAAAATATATATTTTTCTATATTAATATAATAACATGCTTTTTATTTTTAATATCGGTAATAAAACGGGAATTTATATAGCTAGCATATCAAATAATGTAGGTTCTTCCTCTTTAAATACTTTGCTCCCAAATAATTCTACAGCTATACTTTTTACAGCTTGATTTTTATATTTTCTCAATGTTTTTTCGTCATGGTATAATTTTTGTGCCATTTCAGTCCATCCCATTCCTTCTATATATCTTAACTCTATTATTTGTTTTCTAATATGATTTAAATTATTTATAGCTTTATCTATTTTTTTCTTTAAACTCTTTTCATGATATATATCTATTTCTATTTCTTGAACAACTTTAACAGGATCTATTACTCCATCTCTTACTGCATTTGATATTTTATATGTAGGAGACACTTTTATGCTGTCATATGTTATAGCTCTTATAGCTAAATAATCTTCTGATTTTATATCATTTTTAAGACTCTCTAATGTTAATATATGACTTTCCATTTCTCTGTAATTATATAAAAGTTTTTCTGTAAATTTAAAACAGCTATTTTCTAATTTATCTTTAGTCATATTTAATTCCCCCTATATATTTTCTATTGTTACTTCAACTCTTGGCTTATCACTAAAATATTTACTAGTTGCTAACTCAACAATCTGTGTATCATCTTTATATGCAATTTCATTAAGAGCATCACATATAACTTTTATTACATTATCAACATCCGGTTTTATATTATGTGGTCTTATTTCTCCAATTAACTTTTGTTGTTTCTTTTTCTTGCTATCACTCTTAGCTATCGGATAATATGCTTTTATATTCATCTTTATAGAACCTTCAAAATACTCTTTAACCTTACTTTGATATAAAAGTTTTATATAATTTTCGTATATTACTGTTTGCTCTGGTGTTTTTATTCTTCCATAACTTAATCTCGGCCTACCTTTTCCTTGTGGCTTCCCATCTATTGTAAAATCAACTCTCATACTATCTCCTTATATTAATTTACTTTTCATTTAACTATCATTATCAATATAGATATACAACTATACTGATAATGATGTCTAATTTATAATTAAGTCTTTCATAAAACCTCCTATAGCAACATTACCAACTCACACATGCTTCTTTTGCTAAATGTAATATCACTCTCTCCATTTATAATGTTTAACATTTGGTTCTTAAGTTCTCTATTCATATTTAAAGTTCTCATTACGTTTATATTTTCTCTAGCAACTTGATTATTTTCTTTTTTACAAGCATCTAAGCAAAACTTTAAATCTTTAACTTCTTTTTCAAGCTTATCTATCTTTGCATCTCTATTAATCAATTCCATATTAACCTTAGCATTTTTGTTAACTAAATTAGTTATATCTTGATCCTTTATTTTTAATTTACTCTCATAATTACTTGATATATTACTTGCTATCTCTTCATGTGTACTTCTTAGCATTATTGGTGTTTTCATTTGTAATCCCCCTACTTTATTTATAAAAATTTAATTTAAGAATTTCTTTAGTTTTTCTATTAACAAATGTATAACTCTTTGAATCTTGTCTTTCTAATAACCATTCTTGATAATTATAATTATTCTTAATTAATAATTGTTTTTGTTTTCTAGTTAACTTCTTTAGCTTCTTCATAGCGCTATCTCCCTTTTGGTGTAAAATTATATTCTATAACTTCTTCATCTTCATCAAATCTATTAGCCTTTTTCCTTTTAGCTCTTTCGCTCTTAGTAGCTTTCTTTTCTTCCCTAGCTCTTTTCTTTTCTTCAATTTCCTTTTTTCTTTGCTCACTTATAAAAGCATAAGGACAATTATTTTTAATTTCCGCTCTAGGTATCATAGCGTCTTCTAAAATATCGTACATATCACAATTATTATAATGATCATTACAATCTTTACAATGAGCATTCACTCCTATTAAAGCTATTTTTTCAAATTGCGGTCTTTCTATCTTAACTATTTCATACTCAGTTTCAAATGTTCCAAATACTCTATCCTGCATCCATTTATCAACTATTCTCACAGGGTCTTTTTTAGCCTTTATTGTTCTTTTCATAAACTTTTCTACTTCTTTTAAAGGCATTCTACTTAAAACCATTTCTAAGAACTTTGAAGTATAATCCGATCCCATGTTAAGTAAATTAACTTCTTCTTCTAATAAGTTGCCTCTATCTATCCATTTTTTTAACATTTTTGAATTTAAATCAATTAAATGAGTTACAAATAATAAGTCATTAAGTTCCTCAGATGTAAAATATTGCTTCATATTTTTTGATTTTTCAATTGTATTTAATTCTTTATTAAATTCTTTTATATTTTGATGTTTCCACATCTTAATATCCAAATTATCTTTTGTTGCTATATTAACTACATTACTATCATTAGTAACTTGATTTCTTACTTCTTGTTTAAACATGCTAATCTCTCCCTTTGTTCTATTAAAATATATCTATCTAAAATTTGTGATAAAGCTAAAGTGGTTTCATTTAACCCAAATTCCTCATATAGCTCTTCTAATGCTAACTTTAATTCACTCATTTTAGACCTCCATTACACTTTTATAATATTCTTCTAGTTCTTCTAGGCTAAAACCTAAACTATACACTAATTCAACAAACATAGGTATTATATAGTTAATAATTGTGCCCCTATTGATAGATTTCTTTTTACTTTCTAAAGTTGTTATCCTGTAAAATAATTTGTTTACAGTAACTTCTATAGGATATATTTGTATTTCTTCAATTTCTCTTATTAAATCTATATCTAAAAGTACTGCTAATTCTCCTATCTTACATAATAAAAATGTAATTTCTTCTAATACAAGCGGACTTCCTATTCCATTATCTATCCAAACATTTATTACTTCTGCTAGATTAGTATGTAGACTTAATATATGCCCCATAGGAATTTCAAATCTATCATTTTGAATATTTATATTATCAAACTTCTTATAAGTCTTTAAATGGCATTCTCGTTCTTTTTTTACATATTTAAAATTTATAATCATATTAATTTCTCCCCTAATTATTTTCTTCTTTTTCTTTTGTTAATTCTATTTCAGCTAACTTTATAGCTGTTAAGGTATCATAGCCTTCTTTTTGTAGCTTTTTTGATAATTCTATCAAATCATTTACTCTTGATAGCTCCATGACTTCACCTAGCTAATCTTGTATCGGTAAAGTATTTCCATCAACTTATCGACACTTTCAATTTTATCTTTGAATTTAGTTAATCTTCTAGATACCTCAACTTGTGATATACCTATTTGTTTCCCGATTTCTCTTTGAGAATATCCATCAGCTATCATTTTAACTATAATATCAATATCATTTATATCAGAATGTTTTACTCTTTTTTCTAGTGAATATAGTCTAAAATCGGTTATATTATCATTAGATGGTAATATATCCATTAATCTTATTGAATCTGAGTCATTAGAATCTAATATAGTTGATTCCATACTTTTAAACTTATAAGAATAATGTTTTTTAACATATCTTTTAAAAAACGTAGTCATACGTCCTCTTATATATTTCATTGCTATCGTTGAAAATGCTCCCTTATCAGTATTGTATTTTTTAGCAGCTTGAAATAAACCTATGCATCCTTCCTGATATAAATCTTCTTCTAAGTAAGGATATATTTCTCTAAACTTTTTAAAGTATTTATTTAATGCATAACCTACAAGTTTTATATTCTCTTCAACTAACTTATCTATATCTTCTTTAGTTCTCATTATTTTTCTCCCCTGTAATTAATTCTTTTATCTTATTTGCACATATTGCTATTAAGTCTCTATCAGCTGGAGCTGTATATTGTTTATACAACTCCCTTTGTTCTGCTAAATGTTCCTCTAAAGTTTTATGTATCATAATATTCGCCCAAATAATCTATCTTAGTTTATCTTCTATATGCCTATCAAAGTCTTCTTCGCTCTCAAATCCATCTAAAAAGTTTTCGGTGAAATTATGAAACTTAGTCTTAGGTATCTTAGTTTCATTTATGGATATACTAGCTTTATAATCATCAACTAAAGCTTTTATAAGAAATCCAACTACATCTCTAATGCTTGGGTTTCTTTTTGTTATCTCTAATTTTTCAATTAAATAATCTATATCTCTTTTAGTATCTACAAAAGTCTTAGCTATTTTTTTTATGTCATTTTCATTTAAATTAAAATACTCTTTTATCTTTTCAGAAACCACCACAATCTTTTCACCTTTATTATTGTGGTTGTTATTGTTATTATTATTGTTATTGTTATTGTTATTCCCCTCGTCACGGTCTATGTCACGGAACTTGTAACTGTCACAGTGTAAATATTGTTCAAATATTGCTTTTATTTTTTTATTAGTAACTTTTTCTGATATATCTTTTATAAATGCTTTATTTTTAACCTCTGACAGCTCTTTCTTAACACAGTTTTCAATTGGTGTACCGGCTCTTGGGAAATTATATTTCCCCCAATTTATAATGCATAACTCTCTAGTTTTGATATCATATTTTATTAATTTATGATGCTTTTCAAATCTATCAACTAAAGCATTTATACTTTCTATTGAGTAACCTAATTCAAATGACATTTGTTTTTTAGTTATTTGGTATATGCCTATTTGAGTTGTTTTAGGATTAGTTATCAAGTATAAGTAAAATAGCTTATCCTCTGGAGTCATTTCTTCTAATACTTTAGGGTCTTGCCAAAATGTTACATGTACTGGCCTATATAATGCCATATCATCACCTGCTTTATCTGTAGTATAAAAATTTAAATCCTAGCCATGCTCCAGTTAAAACTAGAGCATTAGCTATTAATGTCATATATATTAATTTCATTTATTTAACATCCTCAAAAGTTTTTTGCTCTTGATCCATTACATGAGTTTCTTCTTTTACTTCATAATCAACTTCTAAGCTTTCTGATTCATCTTTAACTAAACTCATATCATCACTTATTTGAGTTTTTACAGTTTCATCACCAGCCATAGCTTTTTGTAATTCTATAGATAATGGTGCATATTTTAAAAGTTGCTTTATAACTGTTTTCTTTGCCATAGCATCAAAGTCTGATTGCCAAGGTCCAAATTTAAAAGTCTTACTAAATTTTTGTGCATGTTCTAATACTTCACTTTTACTCATAAATACAAAACTATGTCCTCCTGTATCTAAGTGATATACTGCGTAGTATCCAACTACATCACCTCTATCACCTTTTAAAAAAGGTTTATGCGTCAATGATTGATTAAGTCCATAATCCATATCAAATTCATCATTCTCTCTAACTTCATGAGCATATAAAGTTTTAATTTTTCCACTTCTTTGAGCTAATTCTAAAAGCCCCTTATACCCTATTTGAAATTGAACTTGCATACCATTTTTAGAGTTAAAAGGTATTAAGTAAGCTTGTCCTAATGGTGTATTAGGTTCTAATCCTAATTGAGCACTTTCCATCATTGCGCCTATAAAACTCACAGGATCACATTCTTGTAACTTTGGGTTACTACTAAAAGCCGTTAAAGCTACTCTTTGAAATCTTTCACTTGATACCATGCTAGGTAAAGCTGCAGCTATTTCATTTTTCATTTTATCTAACATTTGTTTCATTCCTTGATTAGGACTTACTTGTTTTACAGCTCCTGTAGCTTTAGCTTGTAATTTATTCTTTAAATCTGCCATTTTGTCTACCATCCTTTATATATTTATTTAGATATTCTAAAAGTTCTACTTGTACTTGTTTTCATGTATTGCTCTGCTATCTCTGGCATTTCAGCTTTAAGTTTTTTGCTGTCTATTGTGTTTCTATTTGAAGTTTTCCAAGTTATTTTTCTATTTCCTATCTTAGCTACTTCAAATTCTTCCATATGAAGTTGTATTTCCTGCTCTATAGTTTTCTTTTCAACTTCCAATACTTTTATATCTTCAACTATTTCATCATATCTATTAAGCTTTTCTTTTCCATCTTCTAATAAATGAAGTTCTATAACTTGTCCATTGGATTTATCATACTTATTCTTTAAATACTCGCTATAAGCATCTGAACCATCTGGCATAGGTACTACATCTTTTTCAATGTTATTTTCCCAGAAGTCTTTTTCTATTTGCATTAAGTAATCTATCGTTTCTTCATCCCTTTCTATCTTGTGCCAAATAAAATCACTATTCCCTATTAATGCAGCTATATAACAATGCGTTGCTCCTGTTATTGCCATGTAGTGTAAACACTGTATTTCATAATGAGCTGGAACTCCTTCTTCCCACTCTTTTAGTGCATAACTATTCGTAGTTTTACATTCTAAAAATGCTTTTTCTCCTACTATAGCTCTATCTATATTTGCTAATGCAAACGGATATTTATCATTTTGAAGTATTCCATTTACATTTCTAACTTTTAATCCTGTTTCTTCCGTAAATAATTCAGCAACTAGACCTTCTAGTCTATTCCCTAGCTCCATTCTTAAAGATTTGTTTTCTTTTGGATTTTCTTCTTTTTTCTCCATATAAAGTTGTATAGATGATTTCCAAGGATTAAGTCCAGCTATGCAACTTGCGTCACTTCCACCTATTCCAGATTGTCTATGTTTAAGCCATTCTTCTTTTGACATATATTTTGTATCAGCTATAACTTTAGCTTCTAAATATTTTCTAGTTTTTTCATCATTTGATAATATTGCGATTTCACTCATTTTGTGGTATCCTCCTATATAGGTTTTTATTTTTTTTATTAGGGCCATTGCAGTGGCTCTTTTTATTTTACTTTTGAAATTTTATATTTTTTTAAAGCCTCAAAATCTTTATCTATATCCTTATCTCCAAACTCTTTTATAAAATCTTGAAGTATTTTTATACTCATTTATATTTCCTCCTCGTAATTATCTAACCACTCTAGAAATGGTTGAGTTGGTATTTTATAAAGCCTACCAACTTTTACGACTTTGAACATCTTACCTGTTGTTATAGCTTTTCTTATTAGACTATATGAAGTCTTTTCACATACTCCTAATAGTTCAGCTATATCCTTAGCTGTTAATACTTTTTTCACAACTTACCTCCTAATCTTCTACTAAACTATCTATACTAACTTCTAAATAATTAGCTATCTTTTTGATTGTATATATTCCAGGATTTCTAATTTTACTATTTAAAATATCGTATAAATTACCTTGACTAATTCCAATTTCTTCTGCCATTTTATATGGTTTAATTCCTTTTTTCTCCAAAGTATACTGTATTCTTTCTCCTATATTCATTTTTATTTAACCCCTTTATGTTATAATTTTTTTAGGTATATTCTCGTTATACCGTAAATTTATTAATGAAAGGTTGTGATATTATGGCTGCTTATATGATTACTTATGACTTAAATAGTAAAGGTCAAAATTACGATAAAGTTATCAACGCCATAAAAAATTCTTCTAATGGTAATTGGTGTACTTTTTGGAAATCATCTTATTTAATTAAGTCATACCTAACACCGGACCAAATATCAAATAATATTACTCCTCATCTTGATGGTAATGATCGATTAATAATCATTGAAGTTAAAAATAATTATCAAGGTTGGTTAAGTAATGATGAGTGGAAATATATAAAAGAAAATATTTTCAATTAATCTTCTATATTACTTTTACTTATTCCACGCGAATAATATTTTCCATTAATACTATCTTCTGATAAAAATAAAGGTTGCTCTTGAGCTCGCACTTCTTGAGCAGTCTTTCCTTTAAACTCTAAATACTCTTCTACACTATTAAATTCTATTGTTATTTTCATAATTACCTCCTACACAAATGCTACTACTGGCTTTAATTTATTTGTTATTAAATTCCATACTTTATTGCCATATCTTTTACTATCGCTACATAACCTTCTATAAGTTTCTTATCTTCTGCTATTACATCTAAATAATTTAATTTACTTAAAGTTGTTTTTGATACTCCACTATCTATCATTCTAAGGCGCTTGTTATTAAATCTTCTTTCTAAACTAACACCAAGTCTTTTATCTAGTAACTCATAGCTTTCATTAGTAAAATCCCTTATGTATTTTAAATCACCTTGTTTTCTTGCTATTTTAGCTATTAAAGTTCTTGTTTCACTTCTCCAGTTAGTCGTATCAAGATTAACAACTTGTCTTATTTCCTTAATTTCTGCTTTTGCTGATAATGCATTGTTATTAACTTCATTTAATTGTTGTCTTAATCTCTTTTGCTCTAGCTCCATATTTATTAATAATTGTAGTTGTGGTGATAAATTATCTAAGTTTGATTTTTCTTCTTTTACTACTTTTCTCATTGCAAAATACTCTCTTCTAAATTTCTTTCTTAGTTCTTTTGCTTTTTCAGTTCTCATTAAACTTACTAATGCCATGTATCCTTGCTCTGATAAAAGATATATATTTTTAGAATTTGCTATGGATTGCTTGGTAAATCCAACTTCTAAAAGTGAACCGATACTATCGGTTGAGTTTTTTAAATCTAAAATATCAATACCTTCCTCGAATTCATCAATATTTTCATTTATTAATGACTGAATGTCGTTTAGTCTTACTCCATGTATTTCAGCTATCGTTTTAGCTAGTACAACTTTTTCTCCTTCTCCAAATCCACCTTCTATAACTGGGATTTCTTTTCCTAAAAATTCTTTTGTTCCTAATACTTCTATTTCTTGTGCTACTATCGATACACTTGTCATTTTTATTCCTCCTTTGTTTTCGTATATCTCTTTCAAATATGGGAAAAATATTTTTAGTTTATATTATTGCAAGTTATCAAATCGATAACTTTATTATTAAAAAAAAGTTCTTCTATTGTTATATTGGGATATTTATCAATCAAAAAATTATATATCTTAATCATTTCATCTTGATTAAATGGTTTTTTGCCATCTTCTTTATAGCGATATGAAGTTAAGCACATATCTGCTATATTAGCCATTTGGGTTTGACTGATTTTTAAAGAACGTCTATATTTAGCAAGATTTTCATTCATGTTATAACCTCCTTATTTTTACTTTAGAATTATGAATTCTTTTATATCATAGTGATTTACTAAGATACAAAACAATTCATAATACCAAAACGCTTAGTATCTATTAACAATCTCGTAACCACATCACTCGTATTTCTGTGATATGTGAAGATTTAAGGTAATAAACCTAAGCTATCAAGTTTTCAAAGTTTATTTGTTATCGTATTGATAACTGTCAATACTATTTTATCATTTTTTTAATAAAAATATTCATTTTGATAACAAAAGTTATCAATACGTTGATAAAATGCTAAAATACAAATAAAAATACTATTAAATAACAATTACAATAAGGTGATTATATGAAAAAATTTGGAAATGTGTTAAAAGAATTAAGGAATGAAAAACACTTAACTGGAGAAGAATTAGGAAAAAAGTTAAATGTAACTAAAGTTGCTATAAGCAATTGGGAAAACGGAAATAGAACACCTGATACAGATATGTTAAAAAAAATCGCTAATTACTTTGAAGTATCATTAGATTACTTACTTGGAAGAACAGATGAAAGAAACTTAAACAAAGAAAAGCCAAAACTAAGTGAAAGCATAACAACTATATCAGCTCATAGAATAAATGGAGATATAGATAATCTTCCTGATGAGGCAGTTGAGAAGATTAATGATTATATAGAAATGATTAAATTAAAATATAACAAATAATTAATATGGGGGAATATATTATGGGCATATTTAATTTTGGGCCAAGTAAAAAAGCTTTAAAAAAACAAGTTTTAGAGTTAGAAAATAAAAATAAAGCTTTAGAACTAGAAAATCTAGAAATAAAAGATAAACTTATCTCTATTAAATTTTCTAAAGATGAAACACAATATTTAGATTTAAGAAATGAAATTAAAAATCTAAATGAATATAAAGAAATTTTGAATAATGAGATTAATTCTAATAAAGAAAAACTTTATAACTTAACTAAGGAAATAGAAGATAAAAATAATTACTATTCTTCATTAATTGAAGAATATAATATAAAGATTCAAGATTTAGAAGCAAGAATAGATAAAGAATCATCTAACCTTAATAATATTTCTAAAAATAAGAAAAAAATAAATTTAGCATTTAAAAGTGTAGAATATGCTCTTAAGGAATATTATGATTACTATACTTCTGATCCAAAGTTAAAAAAAATAACTATTGATAAAGAATCTTCTGAACTTATTGAACTTATAAATAGATTAGATCCATCTGTTTCTTTAAAAACGCATAGTATGGATGTAAAAGAATTAAAAAAGTCACTTAAATTAGTTCAAGAGACAATTGAAGATACTCTTCAAAAATATGAAAATAGATATACAACTAAGGCTAATATAGCTATTTATAAACTTATGGTAATCGCATTAAAAGCTGAATTACAAAATATTTTATATAATTTAAAATATGGTACTTTAGAAGAGTCTTTAAATTTTATAAAAATAACCACTAAAAAATATCTTGATATAGCAACAAATGGAAATCAAAGTATCGCACCTACATTAACTAAATTTATAGGAGAGATAGAATATTTATTTTTAAAGTGTGTTAAGATAGAATACAAATACTATGTAAAAAAAGAACAACAAAAAGCTGAACAGGCTGCATTAAGAGAACAAATGAAACAAGAAGCTGCTGAAAAGAAAGAACTAGCACTACAACGTAAAAAAGTAGAAGCTGAAGAAAGAAAATATAAAAATGAAATTTTTAAAATACAAGAACAACTAAGTCAATCATGTGAATCAGAAAAAGAAAAACAACTTAGATTAAAAATTGATGAACTTCAAAGACAATTAGATTTAGTTGAGAGTAAAAAAGAGGATATAGTCAATAGACAAAATGGTAAAGCTGGAAATGTATATATAATAAGTAATTTAGGTTCTTTTGGTGAAGATGTATTCAAAATAGGTATGACAAGAAGATTAGATCCATTTGAAAGAATAAAAGAATTAGGAAGTGCGAGTGTTCCTTTCACATTCGATATACATAGTTTTATATTTTCTGATGATGCAGTTGCATTAGAGCATAAACTTCACTCTATATTAAATGAAAGAAGAGTTAATAAAATAAACCTAAGAAAAGAATTTTTTAAAGTATCTATTGATGAATTAGAAAAAATAGTATATGAAATTGATTCATCTGCTGAATTTAATAAAACAATGTTAGCTGAAGAATACAATCAAAGTGTATCTTTAACGAATAAAGCATATAATATTTAGAGTAGTATCTACTGCTCTTTTATTTCATCATACATAAGAACGTATTGTCTATTTTATAATTATTAGTTCTTTGTAATTTCAAAAAAGGGGGAACTTATGAGTAAACTAAATCAATTATTAGAATTAGCAAAAAAAGAAAAAATAGATATACATTATCTTGATATAAAAGAAATTGGGGTTTTAGGTTTATATATAAAAAATGAAGGATTACCTCATATGATTTTTATAGATACTTCTATAAAAAACGATAAATATAAATTAATAGAAGTTTTATCTGAAGAACTTGGACACTACTTCACCAGTATAGGTAACTCTATAAATAATATACATACATATAGGGACAAGCTCATTGTAGGTAAATGTGAAAATAAAGCTACAAAATGGGCTACTAATTTTTTAGTAAATGAAGATGATATTATAAAACTGATTAATAATAATATAACTTGCATATATGAAATGGCTGATATAATGGGTGTATCAGTTGAGATTCTTATGAAGAAATTTGAATATTTATCAAAAACAAAGCAAATGATAGATTTAAAAAATGGAAAATATTTAAATTTAACTAATCTTCCAAATTTGATAATATATAATTCAATAAAAAAAATAATATAAAAATATGAGGTGTTGACATTGAATATAAAATCATCTTTTATAAGAAAAAGAAATAATAATTATAATGTCTATATTGAATATATAGATGAAAATGGAAAAATTAAACAAAAAAGCCAAGGTAGATATAAAAATAAGAAGGATGCTGAAAAACATTTAATAGATTTAAAAAGTTCTATAAATAATAATAAATATATAGTGTCAAAAGATATAACATTAGTAGATAGATGCAATAAATATATAGATGACAATGAAAATGATTGGTCTCCTTATACTATTGTAAATAGAAAAAGTTGGGTGAAAAATCAAATAGCTCCATTCTTTGGAGATACCTTACTTAATAGTGTTAGTGTATATCAAGTTCAACAATTTGTTAATTACTTATTTAAGAATTTTACAGTTGAAAGTTCTAAGGTTAGATACGGTTTTTTTAGAGCAATTTTATCTGAATCTTATAGACTTAGAGAAATAACTGAAAATCCTTGTGATTTTATTAAATTGCCTAATAAACAAGATACTTTTGAAGCTGACTTTTATACTAAAGAAGAAGTTAAAGAGTTAATAAAAAAAATAGATGGAGAGTTAATTGAAATACCTATTCTTTTAATGACACTACTCGGCCTTAGATTAGGAGAGGCTACAGGATTAAGATGGTCTGACATTGATTTTAAGAATAACTCTATAAATATAAATCAAATCTTAGTATATATAAATGGTAAAGTAATTTTTAAAGAACCTAAAACTTATAAATCAAAGAGAACTTTACATGCTCCAGATGAACTTATGCTTAAGTTAAAAAGAGAAAAATCTAAACAAAATAAGTTAAAGCTTCAAGGAGTTTTAGAGAATAAATATGACTTGGTATGTTTAAATATGAACTTTAGACCTTGGATTAGTTCTACACTATATAATTCATTTAATAAATTTTTAAAAAATAACAATATAAGAAAAATTAGAATACATGATCTTAGACATACAAATGCTACAATAATGCTGCTATCTGGAACGAATATAAAAGTAGTTTCTGATAGATTAGGTCACTCTGATATAAAGATTAGTTTAAATAAATATTCTCATGTTTTAGAAGAAATGGATAAAGAGGCTTCTAAAAACTTAAGTAATACTTTATTTGCAAATAAATAAGACTAACTGTCAGTTAAACTGTCAGTTGTCAGTTTAAATTCAGTTAGTTTTATACTTTTAAATATTGTTATATTCCATTCAAAGTAAGTAATATACTTAAATTTAACACTAAAGTATATTACTTACTAAATATATGTTATTCATATACAGAATATTTATCCCATATATGTTCTAAATCATCAAAACATCCTTTTAATTTTTCTTTTTCTTTCATCCCAACTGAAATTATAAGTGCATTAGCTACACTAAGTACTGGTACTAATGAGTCAACAAATGATGCCATATTACTTTTAACCAACAATACATTATCTGCGATAGATGCAACTGGGGCAAATACACTATCTGTTAAAGATATAATGTGAGCACCTTTTTCTTTTGCATAACTTACAACTTGATATGATTTTTTAGAATATCTTGGAAAACTTATCGCTAGTACTACATCATCTTTCCCAACCCTTACTATTTGTTCAAATGCATCTCCCATATCCATTCTTATTATTTGAACATTATCATGAATTATATTTAAATAAAATCCTAAGTATTGAGAAATTACAAAAGAACTTCTCATTCCAATTACATATATTTTCTTTGCTTTTAATAATTTATTTGCTGATTCTTCAAAGGCTTTTATATCAATTTCATCCATTGTTGTTTTTATATTATCTATATCGCTTTTTAATACTTTATTAAGTATAGTGCTATCGTCATTATAGTCTTTTGCCATTTCTACTCTTTGGACTGTTGTTAATTTATTTTTTATAAGCTCTTGAAGCGCTGCTTGTAATTTAGGATAGCCAGAATATCCTAGTACATTTGCAAATCTTACAACAGTAGATTCACTTACTCCTACAGTATCACCTAATTTACACGCTGTCATAAAAGCTACCTTATCATAATTTTCTAATATATACTTTGCTATTAGCTTTTGCCCCTTACTAAATCTAGGATATTGAGCTTGAATATTGTTTATTAGCTGTTTACTATCCTTTAAATGTTTTGTATCGTCCATTTTTTCTCCTTTTTAATAACATAAACATGAAATAATATTTTATTTAAAATAGCCCTATATTAATATATATTTATCACAAAATATTCTGACAATTTTTACACTCTTTTAAATAATTTATCCAACGGATATTATTATATCATTTTTATAAATAATTTAAATACTCATTTTTAATTTTTTATAAAATATTAAAAATGAGTATTTAAATTATTTATATTCTTTTTTCTTTTCTATTAAAACAAGCTGAGGAGGATTATTAACTTGATTTATAAACCCACATTCTAAAACATTGAATTCTTTTTGATCTAGCAATTTTAAAAATTCATATATACTATTTTTTTCTTCTAATCCTCCTGGATGTCCTGTATAAATTGCTATACTTATTATTCCATGAGGCTTTAATAAATTTAATGAATGCTTTATAGCTTGTATTGTTGTTTCTGGCTTTGTTATTATTAAATGTTCACATCTTGGCAAGTACCCTAAATTAAACACAACACATGAAGCTTCTTCTTTTACATGCTTATCTATATTTTCGTGACCATCTAATATTAATTTTACTCTATCTTGTAAATTTTCCTTTTCAAGTTTTTTATAAGTTGATTTTAAAGCTTCTTCTTGTACATCAAAGCTATATACAAATCCATTTTCACCAACTTTTTGAGCTAGGTATTTTGTATCATACCCATTTCCCATAGTTGCATCTATTACTACATCTCCTTCATTTAAGACTTGTTCTAAATAAAGTTTATTTATATCAGTTACTTTAGTTAAATATTTAGCTTTAATCATATTTTCTCCTCTATTTGATACTTTTTAGATATGTTACTTCTTCATCTGTTAAGTGTCTATATTTACCAACTTCTGTTCCTTTAAGTGTTATTTTACCCATAGCTACTCTTCTTAGTCTTTGTATTGGATTATTTATAGCTTTACACATCTTTCTAACTTGTCTATTTCTTCCTTCATGGATTTGTATTTTACATATTGAATAATTTTTCTCTTCATTTTTTTCTAATATTTTTATTCTTGCTGGAGCTGTTTTATAATCTTCTATATATAATCCTTCTTCAAAGTTTTTAATTTTTTCACTTGATGGTATACCTTTAACTCTAGCTATATAAGTTTTAGCAACCTCATGTTTTGGATGAGTTAATTTATATGTTAAGTCTCCATCATTAGTTAAAATTAATAACCCACTAGTTTCATAATCTAGTCTTCCTATAGGATAAATTCTTTCTTTTATATCTGTTAATAAGTCAAGTACACTTGGTCTATCAAATTGATCTTTTACAGTTGTTATATAACCTTCTGGTTTGTTTAAAGCTATGTATATATACTCTTCTTTTAATTTTATTTCTTTATTATCTACCTTAACTAGGTCATTTTTTTCATCTATATTAAACGATAATTCAGTTACAATATTTCCATTTACTTTCACCCGTCCTTGAAGTATTATTTCTTCTGCTTTTCTTCTTGATGATACCCCACAAGAAGCTATGTATTTATTTATTCTCATAATTACACCTTCTTTTAAATTATTTTTTCTGGATTATTATACTATAATACATATAATTAAATTTTTAAACATATAATTAATAATTATATACTTTTTTATAATAAATATAAAGCTATACTGGAGGTATTATGATTTCTAAAGAAAATATAAAATATTATATATTTATAGCTTTTATATCAATTCTTATTTATAAAGTAATTGATAATCCTATGAAATTTATATCTGGTATAAGTGGATTAATTTCATTTTTAAGTCCCTTTTTATTAGGATTGCTTTTTTCACTACTTATTAACCCTATGATGATGTTATTTGAAAAAAATCTAAAATCTCCAAGGTTATTAAATATTTTTTTATCTTATATGATAGTTTTTATTTTATTAGTAGTTGGATTTAAACTTATTATTCCAGCTATAATAGATACATTAAATATATTAATATGTGAAATACCTAATTATGTTGATATGTTAGATAAATTTTTTAATAATCATATGTCTCAGGATATATTTCTAGAAGTTATTTTGCCTCATATACAAAATAACATAAATACTATTTTGAAAAAATTACTTGATATGTTTTCTAAAATTTCATCAGATCTTGTAGTATATATATTTACTATAACATCTGTTTTATTTAATATAATTATGGGAGTAATACTATCTATATATATGTTATATGATAAAGAAAAGATAGGTATATACTGTAAAAGAATACTTTATGCAATTATATCTAAATCTAAAGCTGATAAAACTATTGAATTTTTTAAAATATCTAACAGTATATTTTACCATTATATTGTTGGAAAAATTATAGATTCTCTAATAATAGGTTTTCTTGCTTTTATAGGGTTTAAATTCATATTAAAAATTGATAATATATTATTTTTATCATTTATAATATTTTTAACTAATATAATACCTTATTTTGGACCATTTATAGGAGCTGTACCTCCTATTATTATGACTTTAGTATATAGCCCTATAAAAGCATTTTGGGTATTTGTATTTATATTAATACTACAACAGCTAGATGGTAATTTAATTGGACCAAAAGTTATGGGTGATCAAATTGGACTTGGTCCTCTTTGGATAATATCTTCAGTTTTAATAGGTGGATCTTTATTTGGAATTATAGGAGTATTTTTAAGTGTACCACTTGCTGCTGTTATAAAAATTTCAATTGATAAATATGTAGATAATAAAATACACTTTAAAGACTCAAATTAAAAAGTTATCTTTCTATAAAAGATAACTTCAGAGCGTAGACAAAGTCTACGCTTTTTTATTTTTGTTAATACTCTTTATGAGGTGATAAATATGTTAACTATAAGAAAAGAAAATTTTAGAGAAGATGAAATAAATGTTATATTAGATGGGCTAGTTCCTAAAAATCATCTAGTAAGGAAAATAGAAAATGCAATAGATTTTAGTTTTATTTATGATAAAGTAAAAGACCTATACTCTCCGTTAGGAGCTCCAAGCATAGATCCCGTTGTTTTAATAAAAATAGTTTTGATTCAATATTTATTTGGAATACCTTCAATGAGGCAAACAATTAGAGAAATAGAAGTAAACCTAGCATATATAGTAATCGTACTTAGAAAAGTTAGTAATTTTTATATTTCAATACTATAAA